>JAAYZP010000133.1 GCA_012514785.1 Propionibacterium sp.
GGTTTCGACGGACGCTCGCTGCTCAACCGTCAAGAGCCATTTGCTGGTTGAGCTCGCCCGGGGCGGAGGAGCTGGCGATGGTCGACACCCTCCTCAGCTTTCGCAGGGACTTCATCCCCGCGATGCAGCGCGCTCAATCCCCGGGAGCTCAGCGGCCGCGTCGACGCTTGCGGATCTCCCGCGAGATGGCCTCCGGCCACGGCGGCACGATCACACCCTCGGCGCGCATCCGCCGTCGCAGCCGCATGCGGGTGATGTAGATCGCTGCCAGCCCGACCGCGTAGAGCGGCAGCTGCACCGCCATCGCGATCCGGAACTGCCCGAAGGTGTACGTCGCCGCACCCCCGGAGAGGAACTCCAGGATCGTGCCGATCAGCAGGATCGTGAGCGTCGCGCCAAGGAACGCGCCCGAGATCACGATCCCGTTGGCCACGCCGAGCCGCGTCGGCGGCAGCAGCGTGCGCGGGTAGTAGAAGCCGACGGCGGTCGCCGGGCCCCCGGCGGCCAGGGCCAGCACCAGCAGCACCAGTAGCCACAGCGGCGCCGGGCCCGGCAGCGCGAGCACGACCGCCCAGCCGAGGAAGCCGGCCCAGATCACGGTCAGCGCCAGGTTGGATCGTCGCAGCGGGTGCCGCCCGGTGAGGATGCCGATGACCGGCCCGATGAACAGCCCCGAGACGGTGATGAGCGTGAACAGCGCCGACGCCGTCGACTGGCTCAGCCCCTGCCCGACCTGCAGATAGGGCAGCCCCCACATGAACACGAACGCGTTCATCGCGAAGCCGGACGTGAAGTGGATGCTGAACGCCAGTTGCGTGCCGGGGTGCTTCAGCACCTGCCACAGGCCCCTGTGGAGCTGGGAGATCTTCTCCGTCGGCTGCTCGACCTCCGCGCCCGGCGGGGCGTTGCGGACGACGGTGAACACCGTCGCCGCCATCACCACCCCGAGCGCCGCGGCGGCCGTGAGGCCGGGCTGCCAGCCGAACCGCTGGATCGCGGGCAGCAGGCCGTAGATGGCCATCAGCTGGCCGAGCACGGACAGCATGCCCGCCATCTGCGACATCAGCGGCACCATCCGCGACGGGAACCAGCGCGCGATGATCGTGAGGATCGAGACGTAGATGCAGGCGTCGCCGAGCCCGACGAAGAAGCGGGCGACGAACGCGAGCCCGAGCACGTCGGTGAAGGCGAGCGTCAGTTGGCCGGCCACCATGACCAGTGAACCGAAGGTCAGCATGATGCGCGGGCCGATGCGGTCCAGCATCACGCCCGCCGGTAGCTGGCCGAGCGCGTAGGTCAGCAGCTGCAGCACCACGAACGTGGACACGATGCTGGGCGTCGTGCCGAAGTGCTCCGCGGCCTCCAGGCCGGCGACGCCGAGGCTCGAGCGATGCATGATGCCGACGGCGTACGCTCCGACGGCGGCGCCGAAGATCACCCACTTGCGGTATCCCGAACTCACAGCTGCCTCCACCTGCGAACGATAACCCCACCGGCGGGCCGCGGGCCAGAAGGGGGCGCGTCGTGGCAACCCGGGAAACCCACATCCGGCCCCGGGCGGGGACCAAAGCCCTACAGTGTGCGCGTGCACACCCCCCAGCGACGTAGCCCCGGCGCCGTCCTCGCACGGCTGCCGGGATGGTCGGCGGCCCTGATCTCGGTGGCCTGCATCGTCGTGGGCGCGCTGCTCACGCTGCGCCCGTTCGCCTCCCTGGGGACGATGATCGTGCTGCTCGTGGTGGGCATGTTCCTCGCCGGCGCCAGGGAGCTCCTCGACGACGACGCGCCCACCCTCGCGCGGACCGCCGCCGCGGTCCTCTGGGTGGCCGCCGGGATCCTGGTGCTGGTGCTCCCAGGGCTGACCATCGGGGTGCTGACGTTCGCCGTCGCCGGCATGCTCGTCATCACCGGCGGGATCAGGATCGTGCGCCGGTGGGCGGGATGCTGGCCTTCTACGGGCGGGTCAGGGAGTCGGGCTGGATCGATGTCCGGCAGCGAAGGATGCTGCGCGAGTTCTTGGGCAGCCGCGTCGAGCTCGGCTGGCACTGCGGCATCGTGCACCTGCGCGGCAACCGACTCCAGATGGTGGCCGTCTCCTGGGGCGTCGTCGACGCGTTGCGCCGACTCCTCGAGAGCGGCGGTGAGCTGTCGGGGGCGTACGGGACGTTCCTCGCCACCGACAACGTGTTCACCGGCTCCGAGAGCGTGATCGTCGCCCGCCACGTGGGCCTGGTGGGCAACGAGTTCACGCTTGCCGGGGTCCCGGATGCGCAGGAGCCGACGGTGCTGCTCCGCTTCGTCGGCGAGACCGCGGTGGCCACCGCCAACCGCGGTGCGCGGATCCCCGGCCACAACGGGGGTCTGATCCCGGCGACCATCGAGGAGACGACTCGGGCCTTCGCGGAGGCGGTCAACCTGGACGTGACCTTCGGCTGACCGCGAGGCTTAGTTGGTCTTGAAACCACCGCTGAGGGGTTTCAAGACCAACTAAGCAGCGTGGATCATTGCATGGCGATGCTTTGCTGTTACGCGTCGAAGGTGGCGACGTCGAGCACGTAGCGGTAGCGGGCCTTCGAGGCGATCACGTCCTCGTAGGCCTGGTCGATGCCGTCGCCGCCGATGACCTCCACCCACGACGCGATCCCGTGCTCCGCACAGAAGTCGAGGGTCTCCTGCATCTCGCTCAGGCTGCCGACGTTGGAGCCGGCGATCACCTTGTTGCGGCCCACGAGCGCGCCGATCCGGAACGTCGCGGGCTGCGTCGGCAGGCCCACCTCGACGAGCACGCCGCGGGTCTTCAGCAGGTGCACCATCAGGTCGAGGTCGAGGCCGTCGGAGACGGACGAGATGATGATGTCGAACCGGCCCTCGAGCCCGGCCATGGCGTCGTCGTCGGTGGTGGCGACGTAGTCGGTGGCGCCGAGCGCCAGCGCGTCGTCGGCCTTCGCGAGCGTCCGCCCGAGCCCGATCACCTCCGCGCCCATCTTCGCGGCGATCTGCACCGCCATGTGCCCCAGGCCTCCGACGCCGACGACGCCCACCCGCTTGCCCGGGCCCGCGCCCCAGCGCTTGAGCGGCGAGTACGTCGTCACGCCCGCGCAGAGCAGCGGGGCCGCCTTCTCCATCGGGATCGCGTCGGGGATGCGGACGGCGAAGTCCTCCTCGACGGTGATCCCCGTGGAGTAGCCGCCCGCGGTGGGCAGCCCGTCGCGGCCGATGCTGTTGTAGGTCATCACCTTGGCCTTGCCGCCGGAGCCGAGGCAGAAGTTGTCGTAGCCGGCAAGGCATTCCTCGCACTCGCGGCAGGAGTCGACGGCCACCCCGATGCCGACGCGGTCGCCCACCTTGTGCCGGGCCACGTCGGAGCCGACGCGGGCGACGACGCCCGCGATCTCGTGCCCGGGCACGAGCGGGTAGCGGGCCGGGCCCCACTCGCTGCGCGCGGTGTGGATGTCCGAGTGGCAGATGCCGGCGTACTGGATCTCGATGTAGATCTCGGTGGGGCCGGGCTCGCGGCGGGTGATCGTCGTCTTCCCGAAGCGGCCCTCGGGGCCGTCGATCGAGTAGGCGGTGACGTCGGTCATGGTGGAC
The DNA here is from genome assembly GCA_012514785.1 of Propionibacterium sp. GTDB lineage: Bacteria > Actinomycetota > Actinomycetes > Propionibacteriales > Propionibacteriaceae > Arachnia. The sequence goes on from JAAYZP010000133.1 coordinate 3,592, forward strand.
TCCTTCTCGTTGTCGCCGCCGATCCTAGTCAGCCTCCCTGCGCCACTCAGTTGTCGCGTCCGCGGAAGACGCCGCGCAGGCGCTCCTTGTGCACGGCGGCCACAGCGCTCAGCGGGATCCCGGCCGGGCACACCTTCACGCACTCGCCGTAGGTGCTGCACGGTCCGAACTCAGCGTCGAGGGTCTCCGTGATCGCCTCCGCGCGACGCCCCCGCTCCTGCTCACCGTGCGGGATGAGCGCGAGGTGCGCGAGCTTCGAGCCGCCGAACAGGTGCGCGGAGCCGTTCGGGCAGGCCGCGACGCAGGCGCCGCAGCCGATACAGGCGGCGAAGTCGAGCGAGAGTTCGGCCTCCTCGTACGGGATGCGCAGGGAGTCGGCGCCCGGTGCGGTGCCGGCCGCGACATCGACGTGCCCGCCCGCGCGGATCACGCGATCCAGCGACGAGCGGTCGACGACGAGGTCCCGGATCACCGGGAACGCGCCGCTGCGCAGGGGCTCGATCCGGAGCTTGCGCACCTCGCCGAACGAGCGGAGGTGCTGGCGGCACGACGGCGTGTTGGGCACCGGGCCGTGGGGGTCGTCGTTGACGGTCACCCCGCACGCCCCGCACACGCCCTCGCGGCAGTCGGACTCGAACTGGATCGCTTCGTCGCCCTGCCCCACGATCTGGTCGTTCAACCGGTCCAGCAGTTCCATCAGGCTCATCTCGGGCGTGGCGTCGTCGACGACGTGGCGCTCGAACGCGCCCTTCGCCGTCTGCGATGCCTGCCTCCAGATCTCCAGCTCAACCCTCATTTGTAGTTCCTCACCTGCAGGGGTACGAGTTCGAATTCCAGTGGTTCCTCATGGAGGACGTGGCGGCCGGACTCCGTCGTCTCCCAGGCGGAGACGGAGCACCAGCGCTCGTCGTCGCGCTGGGCCTCGCCGTCGGGGAGAACGAACTCCTCGCGGAAGTGCGCCCCGCACGACTCCGTGCGGGCGAGCGCGTCCTGCACCATCAGCTCCGCCAGCTCCAGGAAGTCGGCCACGCGGCCGGCTTTCTCCAGCTCCTGGTTGAGCCGGTCGCCGGTGCCCGCGACGTGCACGTCGCGCCAGAACTCCTCCCGAAGCTCGCGGACCTCCTTGAGTGCCAGGTTGAGGCCCCGCTCGTCGCGGGAGACGCCGCAGCCGCGGTAGAGGATCTCGCCGAGGCGACGATGGAACGTCGCCGGGCGCGTCTTCCCGCCGCGCAGGAAGCGCTCGGTGCGTCGTCGCACGTCCTTCAGCGCCGCCTTCGCCTCCGGGGCGTCGGGGGAGAGCACCGGCTGGCCGGCGTGGTCGGCGAGGTAGTTCGGCACCGCCAAGGGCAGCGTGAACCAGCCGTCGACGCAGGCGCTGAGCAGCGAGTTCGCGCCCAGTCGGTTGGCGCCGTGGTAGTTGTTGCCCGCCTCGCCGCCGACGAACAGGCCGGGCATGGAGGTCATCTGGTCGTAGTCGCTCCACAGGCCGCCCATGGTGAAGTGGGCGCCCGGCGCGATGCGCATCGGCACCTCGTACGGGTCCTCGCCGGTGACGTCGGCGTACATGTCGAACAGGTTGCCGTAGCGCGATGCGATGACGTCCCTGCCCAGCCGGGCGATGGCGTCGCGGAAGTCCAGGTAGACGGAGTTCTTCAGCGGCCCGACGCCGCGACCCGCCTCGATCTCGGTGCGGGCGGCGCGCGAGGCGATGTCGCGCGGGGTCAGGTTGCCGTAGGCGGGGTAGCGACGCTCCAGGTAGTAGTCGCGCTCGTCCTCGGGGATGTCGCCGGGTGCGCGCTCGTCGTCGGCCCGTTTCGGCACCCAGATGCGGCCGTCGTTGCGCAGCGACTCGCTCATCAGGATCGTCTTCGACTGCCAGTGCGAGCTCACCGGCAGCGCCGTGGGGTGGAACTGCACGAACGACGGGCTCGCGAAGTGGGCGCCGCGACGGTGCGCGCGCCAGGTGGCGGTGGCGTTCGAGTTCATCGCCAGGGTCGAGTGGAAGTACACGGAGCCGTAGCCGCCGGTGGCCAGCACGACGGCATGCCCCGTCCAGGTGCGCAGCTCGCCGGTGACGAGGTCGCGCGTGACGATGCCCTGGGCGCGGCCGTCGGCGACGATGAGGTCCAGCATCTCGGTGCGGGTGTGCAGGTTGACGGTGCCGCGCTCGACCTGCCGCAGCAGCGCCTGCGCCCCCGCGATCTGCAACTGCTGGCCCGTCTGCCCGCGCGTGTAATAGGTGCGCGAGACCTGCACGCCGCCGAACGATCGGGTGGCGAGCTGGCCGCCGTACTCGCGCGCGAATGGGGCGCCGATGGCCTGCATGTGGTCGATCACGCGCACCGATTCGGTGGCGAGCCGCACGACGTCGGCCTCCCGGCCGCGGAAGTCGCCGCCGCGGACCGTGTCGGTAACGAAGCGGGAGATCGAGTCGCCGTCGACCTTCTTCGCCCGGGCCGCGTTGATGCCGCCCTGCGCGGCTACCGAGTGGGCCCGGCGGGGGGCGTCGTGGAAGGTGAAGCACTCGACGTTGTAGCCGAGTTCTCCGAGCGCGGCCGCTGCACCCGCGCCGGCCAGGCCGGTGCCGACGACGATGACCGTCATCTTGCGACGGTTGGCTGGGGAGACCAACCGATACTCGGCCTGGCGGCGCTCCCAGGCGGTCAGCGGGTCGCCTTCGGGAACGCGCGCGTCGAGCCCGGGGCGGCTGCGACGCGGCGGGGCGGGCTTGGGTTGGGGTTTGCGTCGGAAGAGTTTCATGCGATCACTCCTGTGAGCACGAGGATCGGGATGGCGGCGTTGCCGAGCACGATGGCCAGCGCGACGATGCCGCCGAGGATCGTCCAGAGCTTGCGGAAGCGCCGGCCGGTGGCGCCGAGGTCCTGGAGGACCGTGCGGAGCCCGTGCTCGACGTGGAAGGCGATGATCACCATCGTCAGCGCGTAGAAGATCGCCATCCAGGGGCGGGAGAAGCTGGCGACGAGGTTCGCGTAGGCGTGGACCGTGCCGTCGGCCTCCGGGCCTTGGTAGGTGCCGGACTGCACGATGGCGCCGATGGTGAGGTCGAGCAGGTGGACGACGATGAAGACGAAGATCACCACGCCGCCGGGCAGCATCGCCCGGGCGCTGGTGGCGGAGAAGCCCTTCATGCCGCGGCGACGGTGCCGGCCGCGCGCGCGTCGACCGCGGGCCCACAGCGTGATCGCGGAGGCCATGTGCAGGACGAGCGAGACGGCGAGGGTGACGCGTAGGGCCCAGAGGATGCCCTGCTTCGGGATCAGCGGGTAGCCGACCTCGCGCAGCCACGCCGCGTAGGTGTTGAAGGAATCCTCGCCGGCGTAGACCTTGAGGTTGCCGATCATGTGGATCACGACGAAGGCCACGAAAATGATGCCGGTGATCGCCATCACTTGTTTCAGCGCGAATGACGAGGGTGCGCGTCGCTGCGACCTGGCCGCAGCCTCCTTGAGCTCGGTCATGGCCATGACGGTATCGGACGGCATCCGGGCGCTGACCAGCGGGGTCGCTTTGGTCGGACCGTAACCGTCGCGGGTCGCCTGCGCCCCTCGGCCGTTCGCTTCCGCTCGTCGGGATTTCGCCTGCGCTCGTCGGTTCGCCTGCGAAAAGCAAAGCCGCCTGGCGTATAGCTCAGGCGGCTTTGATTAGCGGAGGCGAACCGACGACTACTCGCCGGCCAGGTCCGACACCCAGCTGGCCGTCTCGTCGGCCTCGTTGCCCGGGCGGGGCTCCTCGGCGCCCTCCTTCGGCACGGCGCAGTTCATGTCCTCGCCGGGGGCGGGGCCGAACTCCTTGCCGCCGAAGACGCGTTCCTTGGCGAACTCGTAGTACGCGCCGTGCTCGCCGGTGTCGTAGGGGTTGTTCAGCGCGCAGCGGCCGACGTAGTAGCCGACGACGTCGGCCCAGGTCTCCGTGACCGAGCGCGCGCCGTAGTCGGAGAACTTGCCCTCCTGGCGGTGGAGGCGCTGGAAGTCCTGCCAGTACTGCGGATTCTGGTGGCGATCGGAGTTCAGCACGTGCGCGAGCTCGTGGACGATGAGGCGCACGAGGCGGCCCTCGTCGTCGGCTTCGAGCGCACCCTTGAACTTGTCGAAGTCGAGCGAGACGTAACCCGTGCGGGTCAGCGACCAGTCACCCCAGGCCCAGCCGCGGATCGACGTCGCGTTGATGCCGACGGTGCCGGAGTACTTGGACTGCAGGTTCTCGCGGTAGTCGGTGCACTCGAGGGCGTCGAGGGTCTCCCAGAGGATCTTGCTCGACGGGCGGTGCTCCTCGGTCCACTGGCTGCCGTCCAGGCGGAAGTTGAACGTCTGCTCGATCTGCGTCTGGATCTCCGCGATCGACGCGTCCTCGGGCCAGTCGTTGATGGAGACGCAGGGGGCCGGGATGCCGGTCACCGCGGGGGCGGGCTTCGGTGCGGCGGGAAGTGCGGTGGCCTGGGTGGCGCCGATCGCGGCGGCGATCGCGGTCATTACGGCTGCGGCGGCGAGCAGCAGTTTGCGCACAGGAGGCCTCTTCCGACAGGGAGCTGAGAAAACTGAACGTTTCTCAGGAAGTTGAACAGGGCCCACAGTACAACGTCTCCGCGCGAACCGGGAATTCGGGCGGGCAAATGCGCAATCTGTTGCCGCGGACACCGTGTGAACACGCCGGGTGCTTGGGGGATACCCTTGCCCTCATGACCGAATTCGTCCTCCACCGTTCCGCCGCCCCCTCCACGCCGGAGCAGCGCGCGGAGATCCTCGCCAACCCGGTGTTCGGCCACTATTTCGTGGACCACCAGGTGATCGCGGATCACGACGAGTCGGAAGGCTGGGTCAACCCCCGCATCGAGGCGATGGGCACGTGGCAGATGCACCCGGCCTCCGCGGGCTTCCACTACGGTCAGGAAATCTTCGAGGGGCTCAAGGCCTACCGGCACGACGACGGTTCCGTCTGGCTCTTCCGCCCCGAGGCGAACGCGGCCCGCTTCGTGCGCTCGGCCGAGCGCCTCTGCATGCCGCGGCTGCCCGAGGAGGCGTTCGTCGACGCGGTGCGCAAGCTCGTCGCCGTCGACTCCGAGTGGGTCCCCGACGGCGAGGGCGAGCAGTCGCTCTACATCCGGCCGTTCATGATCGCCTCCGAGCCGTACCTCGGCGTGCGGCCGGCCAGCGGCTACACGTTCTCCATCATCGCCTCGCCCGTCGGCGCCTACTACGACGAGCCGGTCACCCTGTGGCTGACCCCCAACTACACGCGCGCCGCCCCCGGCGGCACCGGCGAGGCCAAGTGCGGCGGCAACTACGCCGCCAGCCTGGCCGCCGCAGCCGAAGCCGAGGCCGAGGGCTGCGGCCAGGTGCTCTGGACCGACGGAGCCGAGCGGAAGTACATCGAGGAGTGCGGCACGATGAACTTCATGTACATCACCGCCGACGGTGAGCTCGTCACGCCGGAGCTGAACGGCTCCATCCTCCCGGGCATCACGCGCGACTCGCTCCTGAAGCTCGCGCCGCAGCATGATCTCAAGCCGGTCGAGGCGCAGATCAGCGTCGACGAGCTGTTCGACGGCGTCGCCTCGGGCCGCATCGTCGAGGCGCTCGCGTGCGGCACGGCCGCGGTGGTGACGCCCATCGTCGGCTTCAAGGCCCCCGGCGGCATCCACCACGTCGTCGGCGACGGCACCCCGGGCGAGCGCACGCGTGCACTGCGAACGCATCTCGTCGACATCCAGTACGGCCGCGCGGAGGACGCGTTCGGTTGGACGCAGCGCGTCGTCTGACGCCCCGGCCTCGGAGCCCAACTGCCCAGCTGGAGGTGAGCGGTGTCCAACCGTGATGAAGGTGTCGGCAAGCCGGTTCGGGTCCACCTGTGGATGGGGCTGGCCTTCGGGTGTGCGTTCCTCCTCGGATTCATCGGATGGCTGACCACCGAGCCCGAGAAGGGCCTCCTCGACGCCGTCTACCGCACCCTCGGGCTGTTCATCTTCGACGGCACCGTGCACGGGGAGATCTCGTGGGTGCTGAGCATCGCGCGATTCCTGGCCCCGGCAGTGACGTCTGCCGCGGTGCTCGTGGTTGGCATCGAGGTCATGCGCCACCAGATCGCGCTGCTGCGTGCCCGTCGCGGGCGTGCGCACTCGGTGGTGCTCGGCGACGGGCCCGAGGTGCCCCTGCTGGCGAAGCGGTTGCAGCGTCGTCGCGGCAAGGGCGACGGGCCCGTGGTCTGCATCGGAGCGCTCGCGCCTGCCGACGTCGCCGATCTCCGCCGCCACAAGGTCATTCACCTGGACGGCGTCGATGGGGTGGTGCTCACCCGCATCCTGGGGCGTGCCGGGAAGGTCTTCATCTCCGCCGACGACGACCAGTCCGCGGCGGACATCATGCGTCGCGCCCGGCAGGCCGTCACGTCGATGCCCATCACGATGCTGCTGACCGATGCGCACCTCGCCGACGACTGGCGCCAGTCCGACCGTGACGACAACATCATCTGCCGCCCCGACCTCGTCGCCTCCGCCGTCCTGCGCGACCACCCACCGTATGCCGAAGACCGCCTCGTCCCGGCTCCCATCGTGCTCGGCGACGGTGCGCTCGCATCGTCGTTGGCTGATCGGATCGCGAATGGCTGGCAGGTGCCGGCCGACCTGCTGCCGGTGCACTGCGTCGGCGCGCCGGGTGGATGGGGCGCGGCGCTGGCCGCCAGCCGCCAGGACCAGCGTCGGATCTGGCATGAGATGGAGCCGGTGGCGTCGCTGGCCCCGGTGACGGTGGGCCAGATCCTGGAGCAGGCCGGTGACGCCGAAATTGCTACGGCAAGGGTGTACGTCGCCTACGACGACGACGTCGTCACCCTCCCGGTGGCCAACGCCCTCACGCGCGTGCTGGGTGACCGGGTGCGCGTGGTGGCTGTGATCGACGGTCAGGGTGACGACTACCCGATGGCCCCGGCCGTGGTCGCCGAGAGCCAGGCCGACATCCTCTGCGACCCCGACGTGCTGCTCCGTGACGACGTCGACGAGCTCGCCGACGAACTCGTTGCCGAGCTGGGGCGCTGGCCCTCCGGCACGCCCAGCGCCTTCGGGGTGATCGTCAGGGCCGACGGCGTCGCCGCCCGCCTGGAGAACCAATCCGATCGGGCGCAGCGCGCGCTGCACCAGGTGGCGGGAGCCGCGGAGTCGGTGCTGGCCGCGGTCGGGATCTCGCTCACGCGCACGCCCGGGGCGCAGCCACGCGCCTTCGTGCTTACGCCCGACGAGCTGACCGCGGTGGCGCACGCGTTGGAGGGTCTTGTGCCGGAGCGTGAGCCCGAAGTGTTGGCCGAACGGCACCACAGACTGCTGCTGGAATTGGCGGCGAGCCTGCCGGCGCTGCTGCGTCGTGTGGGGTTGATCCCCGTTCGGGTGTCCGGTGCCGACCACTTCACCCAGGACGAAGTCATGGAGCGCGCACGGGAACTCGTCGGCGAGGGCGAGTGGGCCACGGTCCCGGAGCGGGACCGGGCCGAAGCCGTCGCTCAGGTGCTTCGCATCCCGGTGGAGATTGCGGCGCGCGGCCACTGACCCGAAAACTTCACGATTCGACACTCGTTTCGCGCGAGCGCCCCAGAAAAGGCTTCCTCGGGGAACGAGTGGGGGATTGTGAAGTTTCCGGCGGTTGCCTCCGCTCGCCGCGTGGGAATAATTCAATCTTCAACTACGTTATGGTGGGTGCAAGCAAGCCATAGACGTAGGAGCAGCAGCAATGCAGTTCGGAATCTTCACGATCGGGGATGTCACCACCGATCCCACCACGGGCCACACGCCCACCGAGCACGAGCGCATCAAGGCCACGGTCGAGATCGCGAAGAAGGCCGAGGAGGTGGGCCTCGACGTGTTCGCCACCGGTGAGCACCACAACCCGCCGTTCATCGCGCCAGCCAACCCGGCCATCCTGATGGCGCACCTCGCGGCGCAGACCGAGAACCTCATCCTCTCGACCGCGACGACGCTCATCACCACCAACGATCCCGTCCGCCTCGCGGAGGACTACGCATACGCGCAGCACCTCACCGACGGCCGCATCGACCTCATGATGGGCCGCGGCAACACCGGACCGGTCTACCCCTGGTTCGGCAAGGACATCCGCGAGGGCATCGCGCTCGCCGTGGAGAACTACGCACTGCTCCACCAGCTGTGGCGCGAGGACGCCGTCGACTGGGAGGGCCGCTTCCGCACGCCGCTGCACCAGTTCACCTCGACGCCGCGCCCCCTCGGCGGCGTGGCTCCGTTCGTGTGGCATGGCTCGATCCGCAGCCCCGAGATCGCCGAGCAGGCCGCCTACTACGGCGACGGCTTCTTCCACA
>JAAYZP010000134.1 GCA_012514785.1 Propionibacterium sp.
AGCAGCACCGAGACGACGAAACGGCCGCCGAGCAGGCGGCGACGATCCATCGGCGATTCCATCAGCCAGAACCCCTCGGCGGAGCTGGCGAGCACCGGGCCGAACATCCGGCTGGCCACCAGCGTGAGGGTGAGCAGCGCGGCGGCGGCGGCCCAGGGCAGGAGGTCGCGCGCGGCGAGGCAGCCCGCCGTCGTGCAGCCCGCCGCCTGCTGCTGGGCGTCGAAGATGGCCGAGCCGATCATGGCGCCCAGCACCGCGATCGAGAAGACCATCACGTAGGAGTCGGACAGGGCCGACCAGAAGCTGCGGTCGGCGCGCCCCTGGCGCCAGTCCTTGACGAGGCTCTTGATGGCCCCTTCGTCGGGGATCCCGATCGGGCCCCAGCGGTCCTCGACGGAAGTCTCGCTCACTGCTCTTCTCCCACGCGCACCTCGCGCGCGCCGATCGCCGCCACGAGCGACGGCTCATGGCTGGCGAGCACGATGGCGAGCCCCTGGCGCATGTCCTCCTTGAGGCGGGCGCCGAGCCACTCCACGCCCTCGACGTCGAGGCGCTGCTCGGGCTCGTCCAGGACGAGGACGCGCCGGGGGCGGACGAACGCCGTCGCCAACGCCAGCCGGCGGCGCTGGCCGGAGGACAGCGTCGAGGGCAGCTGCCCGGCCTGCGGCACGAGCTGCACCTCCTCGAGGACGTCGTCGACGAGGCCGTCGGGGTCCTCGAGCCCGTGAGCGCGGGCGAGGAGGTCGAGGTGTTCGACGACGGCGAGGTCCGGGAAGAAGTCGAGGTCGTCGATGACGGTGGCCAGGTCACGTCGGACCTGTGGGTTCGTCTCCGAGAGCTTGTTCCCGCAGATCGTGATCGCGCCCTCGTCGGGGCGGTCGGCGCCGACCAGGCAGCGCAGGATCGTCGATTTTCCGGCGCCGTTGCGCCCGACGAGCGCCACCGCCTCGCCCTCGCGGACGGTCAGGTTGAAATCTTCGATGATCGTCACGGGCCCGTAGGACTTCTTCAGTCCTTCTGCCTTCAGCACAACGTCTTTCTTAGCCACGCCCGCCATTGTCCCAGCACGGGCCAACTCAGGGCCAATTGGTGCCGGGCGAACCAGGCTAATCTTGGGCCCATGCATTCCGCCGACCGACACGAACCAGGTACCCGCGCCGACCTCGACAAGCGAGCGGACGACGTCTCGGACATGTTCGACGCGATAGCGACGCGCTACGACCTGCTCAACGACGTGCTCTCGCTCGGCCAGGACCGGCAGTGGCGGAGGAAGACCGTCGCGGCGCTCGAACCGCGGCAGGGCGAGCTCATGCTCGACCTCGCGGCCGGCACCGGCACGAGTTCGATGGCGCTGGCGGAGTTGGGCCCGGTCGTCGTCGCCGCCGACCTGTCCTACGGGATGCTCCGGCAGGGGCTGGCGCAGTACCCCGAGCTGGATTTCATCAACGCCGACGCGCTGCAGCTGCCGTTCCCCGACGAGACCTTCGACGCCGTCACCATCAGCTACGGGCTGCGCAACGTCGAGGACACCCTCGGCGCGCTGAAGGAGATGCTGCGGGTCACGCGGCGCGGGGGGCGCGTCGTCGTCAACGAGTTCTCCACGCCCACGAACCGCGCGTTCCGCCACGTCTACAACAACTACCTGCTGCGCGCCCTGCCGCCGCTGGCGAAGCTCTCCCCCAATCCCCCCGCCTACAGCTACCTCGCGGAATCCATCCTGGCCTGGCCCGACCAGGCGGGGCTCGCCGACGTCATGCTCGAGGCCGGCTGGGAGGGCATCGAGTGGCAGGACCTGTCGGGGGGCATCGTCGCCCTGCACCGGGGTTGGCGCCCATGATTCTGCTGGACCCGTACGCGGCCCGTTCCTGTCCGGTCAAGACGTTCAACGCGTTCGACCCGACGACGGCGCCGGCGCTGCCCATGGACGAGTCGCTCCGCGAAGCGTTCGGCGGTGGCAGCGACCACCGGGACCGCGTGCTGGACCTGCTGGCCGACGTCGAGGGCGCCGTCGATCTGCGCCGCGCGCGGAGCGTCGAGGCCACGCGTGCGGCCGTGGCGTCGGGGGCGACGGTGATCGTCGGGCCCTCGCTGCCCGACGACGTCCCCGGGCACCGCCGGGGCAACACCGACGGGCTGATCCGCGATCCGGGTGCGCCGGAGCCGCGGTACTGGCCCGTGCGGTCGAAGCCCTACCGGGTGGTCGAGAAGCAGATGGGCGGGGCCGAGCTGCGGTTCTCCTCCCTCGCCGCGCCCGCGCGGCTCGCGGTGCTGACCGACCGCCGCTACCGGCTCTTCCGTGAGGGGTCGCTGCTCGAGCTCGCGCACTCCTGGCGGATGCTGCAGGCCGCCGGGTGGGCCGCCGACGAGGAGCGCGCCGGGATCGTCGGCGACAACCAGGACGGCTCCACGCCGTCGATCACCTGGGTGCAGCTGACCACCAAGTTCATCCGGACCTACTCGAAAACCGCTGGCTACAAGCTGCGCAGCCCGCTGGAGCGCTACGACCACGAGCACGGCTTCCGGGTCCACGTCGCCGAGGTGGCCTCGGTCCGCACCGGCGTCGACGACCCCGAGCCCGTGGTGCGCCCGATCCGGGTGAAGGAATGCGAGTGGTGCGCCTGGTGGTCGATCTGCCGGACGCGGATGGACGACGACGACCTCTCCCTGCGCATCGCCAAGGCCCCCCTGGATGTCCGCGAGCTCCAGACGCTGCTGAGCCTCGGCATCATGACCGTGGCGCAGTTGGCGGAGGCGGATATCGACGCCATCCTGCCGCAATACCTTCCCCTGACCGGGCATCGCGACCGCGCGGAGGCGCGGCTCCGCCAGGCGGCCCGTCGCGCGCGCATGCTCGCCCACGGCGTCGAGCTGGAGCGCATCTCGGTCGACCCGATCGGCGTGGAGCGGGCCGAGGTCGACGTGGACTTCGACATCGAGACGGCCGACAACGGCAGCACCTACCTCTGGGGCGCGCTGGTCTCCGGCCCCGGCAGGGACCCTGAGTACGTGCCGTTCGTGCGCTTCACGCACCTCACGGGCGCGGACGAGGTGGAGGTGGCCGCCGACTTCTGCAGCTGGCTGCTGGAGCTGGTCGAGCGCCATCCCGGCCTCCGGGTCTACCACTACTCCGACTACGAGATCGTCCACCTGCGCCGCATCGCCGACCGCAGCGAAGACCCGGCTATCGCGGCCGCGCTGGCGCTTGTGCCGGAGCATTTCGTCGACCTCTACCGCTACACCCGCGACAACTTCGTCGGCGTCGACGGGCTGGGTTTGAAGGTGGTGGCGACGCGCGGCGCCGGCTTCGCTTGGCGCGACGAGGACCCGGGTGGTCTGCAGTCGCAGGAGTGGTTCAACACGGCCGTCGACGGCGCGGACGAGCCGACGCGCGAGGCCGCGCGCCGGCGGGTGCTGGAGTACAACGAGGACGACGTGCGCGCCACGTTGGCGGTGCGCGAGTGGCTGACCCGCCAGGACGCCGGGGCTACGGCCGGCTGATCCTCGCGACGACGAAGTCCGATTCGCCGCGCAGGGCCTCGTCGAGTTCCCCGCGGGTTCCCACGACGACGGACGTCCAGCCGAGCGCCTCCGCGACCCGCGCGAGGTCCACCGACTGCGGGGTGGCGAACACCCTCTCGAACGCGTCCGCGTACTCGGGCGCCCCCTGCTCCAGCTTGTGGAACAGCGCTCCCCCGTTGTCGTCGGCGACGACGACGCGGAGGTCCGCGCGCGGTTCCTGGGGAGGGCGCACGAGCGAGCCGAGGTCGTGTTGGGCGGTGATGTCGCCCAGCAGGACGGTGGTGGGGCGCCCCGTGCCGAGCGCGATGCCGCTGGCTGTGGCGATGGTGCCGTCGATGCCGGCCTGGCCGCGACTGGCGTACACCGTCGGGGGGTGCGCGCTGACGGGGACGACGTCGGCGTCGCGGATGATGTTGCTGGCGCCGAGGACGAGGTTGTCGGAGGCGCCGAGGTGTTGGAGGACGCCGTCGACGATGTCCTTGCCGCCCCAGCCCGGCGCTTTCGCCAGGCGCCGGTCCGCTTCCTGCCACCGCCGCAGCCAGGCCCCGTCCTGCTCGGGGAGGGTCACCCGGTCGGCGACGACGGCGGCGCGGTGGCCCGGATCGTGCCAGGTGGCTCGATCGGTGACGACGACCACCTCGACGTCGGCGCGGGAGAGCAGCGCGGCCTGGGGGCGCGAGAGCGTCGGGTGCCCGAACACGACCACCCGCTCGATCTCGTCGGCGATCGCGGTGGTGAGGAGTTCGCGGCCGTGCGCCAGCGCGCAGTCGCCGGCGCGGGCGTTGCTGCTGGGCTCGGCGAGCAGCGGCACCCGGGCCAGCTCCGCCAGGGCCCGGGCCTCCGCCCCGACGGCGGGGGTGGCGTCGCCGGCGACGATCACGGTGCGTGCGGGGCCCGTGAACTCGACGAGGTCGTCGCCGCGGCTGCGGGAGACCCGGGTCACGGTGAGCGGTGCGGGTTCGAAGGACCCGACGATCGGCAGCGCGAACTCGACGTTGAGCTGCACGGGGCCGGGTTCGCGGGTGCGGGTGCCGAGGGCGAGGTGCGCGGCGCGCTGCACGCCCGCGCTCCAGGCGGCGGGGGCGCCGGAGGTGGAGGCGAGCCTCGTGACCCCCAGCATCGTGGGCCCGAAGATGCCCACCTGGTCGGCGGTCTGGGCGGCGCCCGAGCCGACGAACTCGCTCGGGCGGTCCGAGGTGACGAGCAGCAGCGGGACGCCGGCGTGCCGGGCCTCGAGCGCGGCGGGCGCGAGGTTGGCCACGGCGCTGCCGCTGGTCACGACGACGACCGCGAGCCGGCCCGTGGCCTTCGCGAGCCCCAGCGCGCGGAAGGCGGCGGAGCGCTCGTCGATGGCGACGTGGAGGTCGATGCCCTCGGACCGCTCGAGCGCGTGGAGCGCGAGCGTGAGGGGCGCGTTGCGGGAGCCGGGGGCGACAACGAAGTGGCCGGCGCCCAGCGCGTGCAGGGTGTGGACGATGGTGCCGCCCAGCTCGACGCTGCTCACAGCCGCTCCCGGACGCGCTCGAAGCGCCGCAGCCACCAGGCGGTCGTGGCCTCGTCGGCCGCGTACCGCTCGGCGTGCTCGGGCACGAGCCCGACGACCGGCGGGGTGAGGTAGCCGCCCTCGGGGATCAGCGGTTCGTCGACGACGTCGCCGGAGAGGAGGCGGATGGTCTCCAGGCCGCAGGCGTACGGCAGGTTGGGCAGCGCGGCGGCGAGCGCGACGCCGGCGGCGATGCCGATCGAGGTCTCGACGGCGGAGCTGACGATGACGGGCATCCGGATCTCCTTCGCGAGCTCGAGGCAGCGGCGCACGCCGCCCAGTGGCTGCACCTTGAGCACGATGGCGTCCGCGGCATCGAGCTCCTTGACGCGGTACGGGTCCTCGGCGCGGCGGATGGATTCGTCGGCGACGATCGCCACGCCCATGCCGCGGAGCCGCGCGAGGTCCTCGACGGCGGCCACGGGCTGCTCGACGTACTCGAGGTCGAACGGCGCGAGCTGCCGGATCGCCTCGCGGGCCTCCTCGAGGCTCCAGGCGCCGTTGGCGTCGACGCGGAGCTTCGCCTCCGGCATGGCTTCCCGGACGGCGCGGACGCGGGCGACGTCGTCGGCCAGCGGGGTCTCGCCCGCCACCTTGATCTTGATCGTGGAGCAGCCGGTGGCGAGCGCCCGGGCCGCGGCCTGTTCGGGGGGCAGCGCGGGGACGATGCCGTTGACCGGGACCTGGTCCCGGAAGGGGCCGGGGAAACCGTGTTCGGCGGTGTCGACGGCGGCGCGCAGCCAGTGGGCGGCCTCGTCGTCGTCGTATTCGGGGAACGGGCTCCACTCGGCCCAGCCCGCGGGGCCCTCGAAGAGGAGGCCCGTGCGGTGGGTGAGCCCGCGGAAGGGCACGGCCATGGGGATGTCGTAGACGATCACAGGTACACCCCGACGAGCAGGCCGAGTCCGATGCCGATGCCGGCCATCCCGGTGCCCTGGATGACGGGGATCAGCGCGCGCCCGGTGGCGCCGCCGAGGACCAGCTTCAGCGGACCGGCGAGCACGGCGCAGCCCAGCAACGCCACCAGCGCCCACCAGCTCGTGAGCGCAGCGAATGCGACGACGGCGAGCGCCGAGAGTGCCGCGAGGGCCGCGTAGAAGCGGCGCGTGCCGCGGTCCCCGAGCCGTACGGCCAGCGTCATCTTGCCGGTGGTGCGGTCGGTCGGGATGTCGCGGAGGTTGTTGCCCACGAGGACGGCGCAGGCGATGGCGCCCACCGCGGTGCCCGCGGCGAGCCCGGCCAGGGTGAAGCGTCCGGAGACGACGTAGGCGGTGCCCATCGTCGCGACCAGCCCGAAGAAGACGAAGACGAACACCTCGCCGAGCCCCATGTAGCCGTACGGCTTCGTGCCGCCGGTGTAGAACCAGCCCGCGAGGATGCAGGCGACGCCCACCAGCAGGAGCCACCAGTGGCCCGTGAGGATCACGATGGCCAGCCCGAACACGCCGGCTGCGGCGAAGCTCAGGTAGGCGGCCAGCTTCACGGCCCGCGGCTTCGCCAGCCCGGAGGCCGTGATGCGGGTGGGGCCGGTGCGGTCCTCGTCGGTGCCGCGCACGCCGTCGGAATAGTCGTTGGCGTAGTTGACGCCGACCTGCAGCGCCGCGGCCACGAGGAAGGCCAGCACGGTGAGCAGGAGGTCGGTCGCGCCGAGGGCCGCGGCGGCTGCGGCTCCGGCCAGGATCGGGGCGACGGCGGCGGGCAGGGTGCGGGGCCTGGCGCCGGCCACCCAAACTTCGAGTGTTGTCATGTCCCGAGCAATCCTATGAGGCTTTCCCGGTCGGGTTTACCACCGGCGGTGCGCGGCAGCCGATCGGCGACGACGAGCTGGCGCGGCAGCGCGTGCCGGGGCAGCGTCGCGGCGAGGCGCTCCCGCCATGCATCGAGCGTGCCCGAGCCCGCGAACAGCACGATCCGCCGGCCCCACTCGTCGTCGTCGACGGCGAGCACCCAGCTGTCCGGGTCGAGGGCCTGCGCGGCCCGCCGCACGACGGCGAGGTCGGCCTTGAGCCCGCCGGTGATCACGACGTCGTCGACGCGGCCGAGCACCGTGAGGCGCCCGTCGCGCCACTCGCCGCGGTCGGCGGTCAGGAACCTGCCGCCGGAGACCATGGGCCCGGCGAGCTTGATGCGGCCGTCGACCAGCCGGACATCCACCCCGGGCAGCGGCACGCCGTCGTAGACGACGCCGCCGCAGGTCTCGCTCATCCCGTAGGTCTCCACGACCCGGATCCCGGCCCGCTCGGCGCGGGAGCGGACGTCGTCGGCCAGGGGTGCGCCGCCGACGAGGACGGCGTCGAACTCGGCGAGCCGGGTGCGGCCGTCCAGGGCGCGGACAAGCTGGGTGGGAACGATGGAGACGACGTTGCGGCCCGGCCCGGGCGCGAGGTCGGCGAGGTCGGGGGATGCGCGCCGGACCCCGTCGCCGAGCACGCCGCGCACGAGCACCATGAAGCCGGCGACGTAGTGGGAGGGCAGGGCCAGGTGCCAGGTGGCGCTCCAGCCGAAGTGCTCGGTGGTGGCGGCGGCCGCGGTGTGGAGCTGCTCACGGGTGAGCGGGATGTGCTTCGGGACGCCGGTGGAGCCGGATGTCTCCAGCACGGCGCCGATGTCGTCGCCGAGCGGGGGCGCGTGCCCGGGCGCGAGCCAGAGGCCGGGGCCCCCGTCGAGCATGGTGGCGACGTCGTCGGGGGTCACTTCGGGCATGCGGAGCATGGTAGTACGTCGCCATGTGAGAGCCCCGGCAGCCCGTCTCCTCCAGGATTGAACGAAGAGGTTAGACTGGAGCGCATGCTTCGCGTCATCCTGATCATCGCGGTCGTCATGCTGACGATCTACTGCGTCGTCGAGGTGGCGCAGTCGCGCAAGTACGAGGTCCGCGCGCTGCCCAAGTGGCTGTGGGCCTTCGCGGTGATCGCGGTGCCCGTCATCGGGCCGATCGCCTGGCTGACCATGGGCCGCCCCACACCCCAACCCAAGTACCTGCCGCCGCGGGCACCCGACGATGACGAGGACTTCCTCCGGGGGATTAGGTAGCTACGCGGAGGGCGCGAGACAATACGGGCATGGGAAACGAACTCAGCATCATCCAAGGTTGGCTGTCCGAAGCCAGGACTGCGTTCAACGCTTGTGCCACACATCTCGACGAGCTCGACGACGCGATCGGCGACGGTGATCACGGTTCCAACATGTCTCGCGGCTTCGAGGCGGCCTCGACGATGGACTACGCCACGTTCAACACCGCGGCCAAGGCGCTCAAGCAGATCGGCATGACGCTGCTGGGTACCATCGGCGGCGCCTCCGGCTCCCTGTACGGCACCTTCTTCCTGACCATGGCCTCACACTGGCCGTCGCAGGTCAACGCGCCCCGTTTCGCCGCGCTCCTGCGTGCCGCCCGCGACGCCGTGCAGGCCACGGGTCGCGCCGAGGTCGGCGACAAGACGATGGTCGACCCGCTGGACGCGGCGGTCAAGGCGATGGAGGCCGCGGGCGACGACGCCCACCTCCTGGATTCGCTGCGCGCCGGCGTCGATGCTGCGCAGGCCGCGCGCGACGCCACGCGCGACATGGTCGCCAAGCGCGGCCGGGCCGCGCTGCTGGGCGAGAAGTCCGTCGGGCACATCGACCCCGGCGCAGAATCAATGACGCTCGTGCTGGAGCTCAGCCTCCGCCACCTGAGCGACCTCGGCTGAGCCTGGTTCCAGGCTCAGCCCCACTGCCGCTCCCGCTACTCGGGCCAATCAAGAAGCCCGTTGTGTTGGGGCGGACGTTCGCCGATCTGGATGTCGTCGTAGCTGCGGGGGTCCTCGATCGGCTCGAGGTGGCCGGTGACGTGCAGGTCCGGGAACTCCTCGCAGATCGCGTCGATCAGGTCCTCCATCGCGTCGTGGCCCCGCTGCACCGTCCACGCGCCGGGCACCAGCATGTGCATCTCCATGAACTGCTGCGATCCGCTCACCCGCGTGCGGAACGCGTGGAAGCGCACCGTCGGTGACGAGTGCTCCCGCAGGATCTCCCTCAGCCGGTCGTTGACGTCCTTCGGCAGCGAGACGTCCATGAGGCCGCCCGCCGATTCGCGCAGGAGCCGCCAGCCGGTCCAGAGGATGTTGAGCCCCACCAGCAGCGCCACCAGCGGGTCGAGCCAGAGCCAGCCGGTCGCCCAGACGAGCAGCAGCCCGACGACAACGCCCACCGACGTGATGAGGTCGGTCATCAGGTGCTCGCCGTCGGCGCGCAGGGTGATGGAGTTGTGCCGTCGTCCCGCGCGGATGAGCACCACGGCCACAGCACCGTTGATGGCGGCCGCGATCAGCGAGATCACCATGCCCACGCCCAGCGACTCCAGGGGCATGGGGTTGAGGAAGCGTTCGACGGCGAAGTAGACGATCGTGACCGCCGCGACGAAGATCATCACGCCCTCGATCGCGGCGGAGAAGTATTCGGCCTTGGTGTGCCCGAAGTGGTGGTTCTTGTCCGCCGGCTTCGCGGCGACGGTGAGCGCGATGAGCACGACGATGGCTGCCACGAGGTTCACCACGGATTCCGCTGCGTCGGAGAGGAGGCTCACGGAACCCGTCAGCAGCCAGGCGCTGCCCTTGAGTGCGATCGTGACGAGCGCCGCGGCGATCGACAGCCAGGCGAATTTGGTGAGGTTTTCGCGGTTCACATTCCTCATTGTCCCTGACGGGGCAAGTGGCCCCGGTCGGCCGACGCGCCCCTATGCTGGGCGTATGCGCAGCGGATGGTTCGGACTCCCCTTCTTCGGTGCCAAGCCTGAGCCAGAGGTGGTGTCGTGCACGCTCTCCGGCGGCGGCTCCCGTGCCAGTTTCCAGATCGGCGCCCTCGCGTACCTGTACCGCCACGACCCCGACTTCACGCCGACGGTGTTCGTCGGGGCCTCCGCGGGCGCGATCCTCGCCGCGGGACTGTCGCAGTACGGCACGCCGGAGGAGCAGCAGGAGTGGGTGGACCTCCTGGAGGAGGTCTGGCTCGGCATGCGCGGCACCGACGACATGTTCACCCCGCGGGAATGGTTCCGCAAGCTGCAGGACGAGGGGCCCTCGTGGCTGGAGATCGTGCACCCCACCGAGCCGCCGAAGCCCGCAAGGCCGATCCTGCCGTTCTTCCGCCGCGACAGCGACTCACCCGACACCCCCGATTCGCCGGACTCGCCCGTCGACCCCGTGGAGTTGGCGCTCATGCCCGACCAGGAGCTGCGCGCCGAGTGGTCGCTGCAGCACCTCTCGGCGCTGGCGGGCAACGTCGGGCGCCTGCCGAGGATCGGCAGCGACATGTCGGCGATCTGGGCGGGCCTCGAGCGCACCCGGTCGATGTACCGCCCCGGCCCGGTGCTGCAGGCACTGCTGGAGCCCGCGGTGTTCAAGCCCGAGCGCGTGCCGGCGTCGGGCATGACGCTGCGCGTCGCGATGGTGGCCCTGGAATCGGGCGACGTCCGCTTCATGACGGAGCGGGGCACGCTGGTCGGGCGCATGGACGAACCCTTCGACGACGAGTCGCACGATCTGGTGCTGGGGTTGCTGGCCTCCTGCTCCATCCCGGCGGTGTTCCGCGCGGTGCCGATCGGCGACGAGACCTACGTCGACGGCGGCACGCGCGAGAACCTGCCTGCGGAGATGGCGATCGGCCTGCTGGGGGCGTCGCGCAACTACGTCATCTCGTCGCAGGACGGCGGCGTACAGCGGCGCGCCAACATGGCCGATGACAACATCTTCTCCGTGGTGATGCGCTCCACCGAGATCCTCATCGACGAGGCCGGCCGCGACGAGCTCGAGTACGCGATCTCCGCGGGCGCGACCACCATCTACCCGGAGATCTCCGTGCACGATGCGATGACGGTCCACCCGGCGCTGATGCAGATCAACCGCGACTACGGCTGGATGCGCGCCGCCGAGGTGCACCTCGGCCTGGAGCGCCGCCACAAGCGGGCGCATCGCCGCATCACGGAGCAGCGGATCAAGGGCGCACGACTGGAGCAGCGCTTCGTCGACGACCCGGAGTCGGCCACGGCCCGCGAGGAGCTGGTGGAGGCGAAGTTTGCGCTGCGCGCGATGATGGGCAGCGCCCACGAGGACGCGCTTCCGGCCGGCGCGCAGCGCTGGTGGCGCGAGTTCGAGCGGCACGCGCAGCCGATCACGGCCGAGGCGTGGTGGGCTGACTGATCCAGGTGTGCCGGCGGTCGGCGGTGACGCTGCCCGCGTGCCCGTAGGCGCTCGCCGGCACGTAGCCAGCGCGGAGGTCGTCGGCGGTCAGGATCTCCGCACCGACGACCTCCGCCACCTCCAGCAGGTCGCCGGGGCTGGCCGCGCAGGCGAGGACCGGTTTGCCGAGTCGACGCACGTTGGCCGCCAGGGTGCGCCCCACCTCGTCGGCCACCCGGTCGGCGACGACGAGCAGGGGTTCGTCGTCGATGAGGTGGATGAGTTGACGCATGCTGGTGACCTCGCCGTCGACGACCAACACCCGGGTCGCGCCGTGGGCCACCCGGCCCCGGGCGGGCAGGAGGTCGGGGTGCGCGAGGCCGAACGGGAATCGTCGGCCTTCCGGGGTGGCGGTGCTGCCCGCGGGCGGAGGCAGCTCGTCGATCTGGGCTTGGGTGACGTAGGCCGGGACGTGGGCGTCGACGGCGGCGACGTCGTGCTGCCGCACTTCGCTGAGCGCGCGCTCGTCGTCGCGGCGCCGGCGCGCGTCGACGGTCACCGCGGCGAGCAGCAGCGCGCCACCGACGATGAGCGCTCCGACGAGCCACAGCCATGCCATGGGGCAACTGTGCCAGATGCGGGAAGTCGTACTAGACTCTCGACGCCCCTATAGCTCAGTTGGCAGAGCAGTGGACTTTTAATCCATGGGTCGCGGGTTCGATCCCCGCTGGGGGCACAACGCCAGGTCGACCGCAGCCTCGACGTGCAGGCGCGTCGTCGGAAATACGGGAACGGGGCTGTCGTCCGCGCCGACGAGCAATTCGATCTCGGTGCAGCCGAGCACGTTGGCGAGTCGGTAGTACTCGGCGGTCGATTCCCAGCTCATCCCGCCCAGCATCCCGATGGTTCGCATCCCCGGACCTCCGCGCTCCCAGTGGGGCGCCGTGCCCCGTGGCCACCCAACATATCGACGTCATCTGCCGTCGGTAGCCAAACGCGCACTGGGTCGAACCTCAACCTTGACCCTGAACCTCAAGCTGGACTTCAAGGCCCAGCTGATTAGAAACCTCAGGCTTTCATCAGCCAACGAAGAAATCGGTCGACGACGCCCCCATCCCAGCAACACCCCTTGCCAGGGCGTCAATAGAGTCCCAAATAACAGCGTTGTGATTCTGGCCGACGACCCGGCGTGTCGCCTTGTTTTCCTTCAGAAAACACTCAAGTAGTCCTTGTTGCCCCTCCGCAAGGGCCTTAAGGTCCCTCGAAGCCGGATGTACCGGGAGTTCCATGACTCCGGGGAAGCGGTACATCCGAATCACGGCAACGAGGAGAGATTACGTGAAGAGGGCTTTCAAGGGACTGCGCATCGGTGCCGTCGCCGCGTCATTGGCGTTGGGCTTGCAGATGTTCGGTTCCCTCGCAGCCGGGCCGGGCGCCGACGCCCACAACGGGGCCGTGCAGGCCACCACCCGGGTCCATGTCCGAGCAGAACCCACCACCCGAAGCTCATCGCTCACCATCCTCAACCCCGGCCAGCAGGTGACCGCCGAAGGCACCAGCAACGGCTGGACCAAGGTCGACTGGAACGGGCGCACCGCCTACGTGTTCGCCAAGTACCTGTCCAGCTCCGGCACCGACTCGAAGGTCGTCTCGAGCGCCGCACCGAGCAACTCCTACACCACCGCGAACCTCAACGTCCGCACCGGCCCCGGGCTGCAGCACCGCGTCGTCACCGTCGCGTCGCGCGGCACGCAGCTGAACCTCACCGGCCGCATCAGCGGCGCCTACACGCAGATCGATTGGCGCGGCACCGACCGCTGGGTGGCCACGCGCTACCTGTCGGTGAACACGCCCTCGAGCAACGCGTCGCGGCCCGCCACCACCGGCTCGATGCAGACGACGGCCAACCTGCACATCCGCGTCGGCTCGTCGACGTCGAACCGCTCCGTCGGCGTCGTGCCGCGCGGCACGGTTCTGCCGGTCACCGGCCGCGCACAGAACAACTTC
>JAAYZP010000135.1 GCA_012514785.1 Propionibacterium sp.
ACATCGCCCGGCTCGTACGCGTGGCGAAGGAGGACGCCGTCGAGGAGGGCGCGTCCGTCGACGTGCTCCAGGCCATCCGCGAATCCGGCGAGACCCACATGCTGCGCTACCTGGCCCGGCGCGTCGCCGTCAGCAGCCCCGCGATCGACGACCTCGTCGACCAGATGGCCAACGACGCCGCCGGCTACATGCAGAGCTCCATCGACGCCGGCCTCATGAACCACCTCTCCGACGTCCCCCGCGCCGCCAAGATGCTCACCGTCTACGCCCTCGGCTCGCTCGTCCTCCACGACCACGTCCGTCGCCTGATCGACGTCGACGTCACCACCGTCGACCTCACCAGCGAACCCGGCATCGCCGACTACATCGGCGTGCAGTACGACATCTTCTCCGGCCTGTTCAACCACGCCGCACTCGAAACCCTGCAAGACCCGACGAAGGAGTGATCCATGACCGCCATCCAGACCACCGGCCTCGTCAAGCGATTCGGCAAGTTCGAAGCGCTGCGCGGAATCGACATCGAAGTGCGCACCGGGGAGGTGTTCGGCTTCCTCGGCCCCAACGGCGCGGGCAAGTCCACCACCATCCGCATCCTGCTCGACGAGATCCGGGCCTCCGAGGGCAGCGCCAGCGTGCTGGGCCTCGACTCGCGCGGCGACGCGGTGGAGGTGCATCGTCGCATCGGCTACCTGCCCAGCGACCTCGCGCTCTACCCGAAGATGTCCGGCCACGACACGCTGCGGTTCTTCGCGCGGCTCCGGGGCGAGGTGGACCAGGGCTTCGTCGCCCAGCTCGCCGAACGCTTCGCCGCGGACCTCGACAAACCCACCGGCGAGCTGTCCACCGGCAACCGGCAGAAGGTGGGCCTGATCGCCGCGTTCATGCACAAGCCGGAACTGCTGATCATGGACGAGCCCAACGCCGGCCTCGACCCGCTGGTGCAGCACGAGTTCCAGCAGCTCATCCGCGAGACCGTCGACGAGGGCCGCACCGTCTTCCTCTCCAGCCACACCCTCTCGGAGGTGCAGCGGGTCGCCGACCGCGTCGGCATCATCCGCGGGGGCGAGATGGTGGCCGTGGAGAACATCGACGATCTCCGCGCCGTCCGCCGGGTGGACCTGCAGCTCGACCGCGAGCCGAACCCCGAGGACTTCACCGGTGTCGACGGCGCCCGCGACGTCCGCGTCGTCGACAACCGCGTGCACCTCGCCTTCGACGGCGACATGGGCATCCTGCTCGACGCCATCGCCCCGCACTACCAGGTGGTGGACCTCTCCGCCTCCGACGCCGACCTCGAGGAAGTGTTCCTCGCGTTCTACCAGGACCAGCGATGAACGCGGTCTGGGTCGCGGGCAGGGACCTCTCCACCCGGTGGAAGGCCGCGACGATCATCGTCGCCGTCGTCTTCGCCATGGTGCTGCTCGGCCTGGCCATCTACAAGACCCTTGACCTCACGATCTACGACAGCCTCCCCGACGCGCTCCGCGAACTGCTGGGCGTGCCGATGGGCGCCTCCGCCCAGGTGCTCGCCTACAACGAGATGCTGGCGGTGATGGGTGGCCTCAGCGTGGCGGGGCTCGCCGTGGCCATCGGGGCCGACGTCGTCGCGGGGGAGGAGCGCAGTCGGCGGCTGTCGTTCGTGCTCAGCCACCCCGTCTCGCGGCTGCAGGCCGTGCTCGCCAAGGCGGCGGTGCTGCTCCTCGTGCTCGCGCTCACCACGCTCGCGCTGTGGGGCACCTCCGAGCTGGCCGCGGTGATCCTCGGCGTCGACATCGGCGAGGCGCAACTCGGGGCGCTGTGCCTCGCGCTGGGCGCCAACGCGCTGTTCTACGGTTCGCTGGCCTTCGGCATCGGCGCGGCGACGGGCAACAAGGCCCTGGCCGGCGCCGTCGCCGCGGGCGTGCTGGTGCTGAGCTGGCTGTCGGCCGGGCTGCTGCCCTTGTGGCCGGAGTACGCCGACTACGCCGAGACGATGCCCTGGTTCTGGTACACCGACCAGCAGGCGCTCGTCAGCGGCATCGACGCCGGCTACCTCTCGCTGCACCTCGGCTTCTCGGCGCTCTTCCTGGCGGTGGGCGTCGTCGCGTTCCCGCTCCGGGACCTGAAGTCGATCCCGCCGAGGGCCCTGCTGCGACGATTCACCCGCACCCGCACCGCGTCCACGCTGTTCGGGGTGACGTTCGGGCGGTCGCTGACGCTGCTCGTCGTCATCACGGCGCTGATGGGGCTGCTGATGGGGCTGTCGATGGGGCCGGTCTACGAGGCCATGGCGCCGGCGTTGGCGTCGATGATGGAGACGTTGCCGCCGGAGATGATGGTGATGTTCGGCGCGGGCGACATGTCCACCCCGGAGGGCTTCTACTGGGGCCAGACGATGGGCATGATGGCGCCGGCGGCCGTGATCACGATGGTGGCCGTGGCCGCGGCGGGACTGGCCGCCGAGGAGCGCTCCGGACGGCTGGGCCTCCTGCTCAGCGCGTCCGTGCCGCGGGCGAAGGCGCTGGCCGCGACGGCGGCGACGATGGTGCTCTACAGCGCGATCGTCACGTTGGCCACCGCGCTCGGCATCTGGGGCGGGTCGGCGATGGCGGACATGGGATTGGAGCCGGCCAACATCTTCGGCGCCGCGGCGCACCTGTTCGGCCTCTCGCTCCTGGTCGGTGGTGTGGCGCTGCTCGTCGCGGCCGCCACCGGCAGCAGTGCCGCCGCGACGTGGACGGCCGTCGGCATCGGCGTCGTCGGGCACTTCGCGAACGCGATGCTCGTGCTCAGCGAGGACACCGAGGGGGCTGCGCGGTTCTCGCCGTTCCACTACTACGCCTCCGCGGAGCCGCTGGAGTTCGGGGTTGATTGGGGCCACGTCGCGATCCTGGCGGCGGTGGGAGCGGTGGCGATCGCGCTCGCATTCCCGGCGTTCCAGCGGCGGGACCTGCGCGTGTGAGAAAGGTCTGAGCCCGAGCGGGGGACTCGGGCCCAGACCCACCTCTAGTCTACCGGGGCCACCTGGACGGGCTTCCGGGAGCGTGCGACGACGAAGGCACGCACCAGGAGGATGGCCACCATCGCCCAGCCGGAGATCGTCCAGACCGGGCCGCTGGCGATGAAGATGCCGCTGACGGCGAAGAGCAGCGGGACGAGGTAGATGAAGGACCACTTCATGTAGCCGCCGAAGCTCGGCATGGTCACGCCCGCAGACTCGGCGACGGACTTCACCATGAAGTTGGGGCCGTTTCCGATGTAGGTGACGGCCCCGAAGAACACGGCGCCGAGGCTGATCGCGACGAGGTAGATCTCCGGCACGCCGGGGTCGAAGCCGATGCGGGGCTCGCCGGGAAGCTGCGCCGCGATCTCGTAGAACGTGACGTACGTGGGTGCGTTGTCCAGCACGGAGGAGAGGCCGCCGGTGATCCAGAAGAACGTGACCTCGTTCAGCGGCAGCCTCGGCGCGATCTGGCTGAGGTACTTCAGCGCGGGGATCATCGTGAGGAAGATGCCGATGAAGATCGCCGCCACCTCGAGGATCGGGCCCCACGTGAACTTGTTGTACGTGTAGCGCACCGTCTTCGAGCCGAGGGCGAGCGAGCCGACCGCCGCGCCGAGCATCAGGATCTCGCGCAGCGGCACCCAGCTCATGAACGTCGCGGTGCCATTCTCGATCGCGGTCAGGTCCATCGACGGGGCGAGCGCGACGGCGAGGATGATGATGGCGAAGAACACGAAGTGGGCGGCGCCGTCGACGCGGATCGGCTCGCGCTGGACCTTGTCGAGGCGGATCGCCTCCGGCTCCTCCTGGGCGTAGAGCTTCTTGTCGAGCGCGATGTAGGTGATGATCAGGATCGCGTTGACGAGCAACCAGGCCGGGAACAGGTTGAACGTCCACGTGAACGGCACCCCGCGCAGCATGCCCAGGAACAGCGGCGGATCACCGAGCGGGGTGAGCAGGCCGCCGCAGTTGGCGACGACGAAGATCGTGAAGATGACGGTGTGCGCGACGTGTTTGCGCTGCCGGTTGGTGTTCAGGATCGGGCGGATGAGCAGCATCGCCGCGCCCGTGGTGCCGATGAACGAGGCGATGACGCCGCCGAAGATGAGGAAGAGCGCGTTGTTGCGCGGCGGGCCTCGATGTCACCGCGCAGGTGGATCGCGCCGGCGACTACGAACAGCGCCAGCAGCAGCGAGATGAACTGGAAGTACTCGAAGAGCGCGTGCCAGACCGACGACGGGTCGCCCGCGAGGATCATCCAGAGCCCGACGGGCACCCCCAGCGTCAGGGCGACCAGCAGCTGGTTGCGGGGACGGTCCCACAGGTGCGCGGCCGCCGGAATCAGCGGGAGGACGGCGATGCTCAGCAGCATCAGCACGAAGGGGATGAGACCCCACGCGGCAATGGTCATATCTCGAGGCTCCGGTACGTAGCGGATCGGAGCACGACGATGCGGTCCGACCTATCCCGGAGAGCGTACTGGGCGTCGTTGCCCGCGTTCGTGTGGGGTCCGAGTTAACGGGCAGAGGCAAGTTGTGCGGCGATGCTGCCGCACGACTCGCCACTGCTCAGGCGATGACGTCGCCATCGTGCACCTTGCTGGGGATCCCGACGATGACCGCTCCCGGCGCCACGTCCTTGACCACGAGCGCGTTCGCGCCGATCTTGGCGTCGTCGCCAACGGTGATCGCCCCGATGACCTTCGCCCCGGCCCCGATCAGCACGCGGTCGCCGATCGTCGGGTGCCGCTTGAAACGGCCACGGGCCCGCCCACCGAGGGTGACCTGGTGGTACATCAGCACGTCGTCGCCCACCTCGGCGGTCTCGCCGATGACCACGCCCATGCCGTGGTCGATGAAGAACCGACGGCCGATCTGGGCGCCGGGATGGATCTCGATGCCCGTCAGGAAGCGGGCGATCTGGGAGATCCCGCGGGCCAGCGGCTGGAGCGCCGGCGACTTGTACCACAGCATGTGGGCGACGCGGTACGACCAGACGGCGTGCACGCCGGAGTAGATGAGGGCGACCTCGAGTTTGGTGCGCGCCGCCGGATCGTCGCGCATGGCGGCATCGAGGTCTTCCTGGATGCGGGTCCAGGCGGCACGCAGCAAACTCTGTTTCTTCATGGCAACGAATCTAGCCGACGAAGCCCTCGAACAGGAGCGTGGACAGGTAACGCTCGCCGAAGTCCGGCACGATGACGACGATCGTCTTGCCCGCGTTCTCGGGGCGGGCGGCGACGTCGGCCGCGGCGGAGAGTGCGGCACCGCCGGAGATACCGGCGAGGATGCCTTCCTCGGAGGCGGCGCGGCGCGCGTAGGTGAGCGACTCGTCGAGATCGCGGGTGATGATCTCGTCGATGACGCTACGGTCGAGGATCTCGGGCACGAAGTTTGCGCCGAGCCCCTGGATCTTGTGCGGGCCGGCCTTGCCCTCGCTGAGCAGCGGGGAGTCGGAGGGCTCGACGGCGATGATCTGGACGCCGGGCTTGCGCTCCTTGAGGACCTGGCCGACACCGGTGACGGTGCCGCCGGTGCCGACGCCCGCGATGAAGATGTCGACCTCACCGTCGGTGTCCTTCCAGACCTCCTCGGCGGTGGTGGTGCGGTGGATCTCGACGTTGGCCTGGTTGGCGAACTGCC
>JAAYZP010000003.1 GCA_012514785.1 Propionibacterium sp.
CCTCGGTCGTGGCGCGCAGCGCCGGACCGTCGGCCAGGAGCGGCGAGATGTCGCGGAACAGCACGCCCGGCTTCGGGTAGTCGGGGACGCTGCGGATCAGGGATTCGGCTCGAGCGAGCTCGGAAGATGTCACCGATCAAGGGTACTCGCTCGCACCTGGCCGAAACTCGGATGGAATTCGACTTGACACATTTGGGAGCGCTCCCATAGAGTCTCACCAAGTTCGTTGGGAGCGCTCCCACGAATGCACCCGAAGCACACACCTGCACGACTGCACAAAGGAGTGACCTGTGAAGAATCACGCACTGCGTCGCGGCACCAAGGCGCTGGCCCTGGTCTCCGTGGCCGGAATCGCCCTGGCGGGCTGCGCCGCGTCGAACAACGGCGGCGGCTCGAGCGATGGCGGCAGCGCCGACGAGAAGATCACGCTGACCGTCACCACGTTCGGCACCTTCGGCTACGACGACCTGTACAAGGAGTACGAGGCCGCCAACCCGAACGTCAAGATCGAGGCGACCAACATCGACACCGGCGGAAACGCCCGCACCGACGCGTTCACGAAGATCGCCGCCGGCTCCGGCCTCAGCGACATCGTCGCGATCGAGGAGGGCTGGCTCGGCGCCATCATGGAGGTCTCCGACGTCTTCGCCGACCTGCGCGACTACGGCATCGAGGACCGCAAGGGCGACTGGGTCGACTGGAAGT
This sequence comes from Propionibacterium sp., assembly GCA_012514785.1. Lineage (GTDB taxonomy): Bacteria > Actinomycetota > Actinomycetes > Propionibacteriales > Propionibacteriaceae > Arachnia. The sequence goes on from JAAYZP010000003.1 coordinate 706, forward strand.
ACGACCAGGGCACCGACGCCGAGGGCCGCGTGATCGGCTACGGCACCGACATCGGTCCGTCGGGCATCTGCTACAACGGCGCAGCCTTCGAGGCCGCAGGCCTCCCCAGCGACCGCGAGTCGGTCGCCGAGCTGCTGAACGGCGACTGGGCCCACTACTTCGAGGTCGGCGCCGACTACACGGCCAAGACCGGCAAGGCCTGGTACGACCACTCCGGCTTCGTCTGGAACTCGATGGTCAACCAGCTCGACGAGGGCTACTACACCGCAGACGGTGAGCTCAACGTCGAGGGCAACGCCGCCCTGAAGGAGCGCTTCGAGCTCCTGGGCGCGGCGACCGAGGGCGGCCAGTCGGCCGCTCAGTCGGCATGGGACTGGAACGGCGGCAAGTCGTTCGTCGACGGCACGTTCGCGACCTTCGTCTGCCCGGGCTGGATGCTCGGCGTGGTGGAGGGTCAGGTCGAGGCGGGTGGCGGCGACGCCTCCACCGGCTGGGACTTCGCGGACGTGTTCCCGGGAGGTGCGGCCAACTGGGGTGGCGCGTGGCTCTCGATCCCGGAGAGCTAGGAGCACAAGGAGGCCGCAGCGGAGCTGGCCGACTGGCTGACGCAGCCCGAGCAGCAGGTGAAGCAGTCCGCGGCCGCGGGCAACTTCCCCTCCACCCTCGGTGCCCAGGAGACCCTGGCCAGCGAGGCTACGCCGAACGACTTCTTCAACGGCGCCCCCACCGGTGCGATCCTCGCGGAGCGCGCTCAGGGTGTCGTGGCCCAGTTCAAGGGCCCGGATGACTCGGTCATCCAGGAGAACGTCTTCGGACCCGCGCTCAGCTCGCTCGATCGCGGCGAGACCGACACGGCCGGTGCCTGGGAGCAGGCGCTGAAGCTGCTGTCCGAGCTCGTCGGCTGAGGCCGATCGACGGCTGACGTCGCATAACGAGGACGGGGCCTCCGGGCCGAGCACCCGGGGGCCCCGACCCGTGCGCGAAGCGCACCCGAAGCGCCGCGCAGACCTTCTACCCAAGGAAGAGAACATGACTCTCACCGCTCCCCGCACGGAGCGCCGCCCGTCGGAAGACACGGTGGCGGATGCTCCGGCACGCCGCTCCTGGCGGCACCGGATCTCGCGGTTCGACCAGAACGCGTCGCCGTACTTCTACATCTCGCCGTTCTTCCTGCTGTTCGGCCTGGTGGGTCTGTTCCCGCTGCTCTACACGGTGTGGGTCGCCGTTCACGAGTGGGATCTGCTGAAGGGGCAGGGCGAGTTCCTCGGCGCAGGCAACTTCGTCGAGATCCTCGGCGACTCGATGTTCTGGAACTCGATCCTGAACACGCTGAGCATCTTCCTGCTGTCGGCCATCCCGCAGCTCGCGGTCGCCCTGGTGATCGCCTACCTCCTCGACCGCGGCCTGCGCGCGCCGACGTTCTGGCGGATGAGCGTCCTCATCCCGTTCGTCGTGACGCCCGTCGCCGTCGCCATCATCTTCTCCAGCGCGTTCAACGAGGCCGACGGGCTGGTGAACAACCTGCTGAACCTGATCGGCATCGCCGACCAGGAGTGGAAGCACAACACCTTCCTCTCGCACATCGCGATCGCCGTCATGGTGAACTTCCGCTGGACCGGCTACAACGCCCTCATCCTGCTCGCAGCCATGCAGGCCGTGCCGCGCGACCTCTACGAGTCGGCCGCCCTCGACGGCGCAGGATCCGCCCGCCGGTTCTTCTCCATCACGATCCCGACCATCCGCCCGACGCTGATCTTCGTGGTCATCACCGCGACCATCGGCGGACTGCAGATCTTCGCCGAGCCGCGACTGTTCGACGTCTCCACCGCCGGCGGCATCGGCGGCTCCGACCGCCAGTTCCAGACGACCGTGCTGTTCCTGTGGGAGCTGGCGTTCTTCCGCCGCGACCTGGGCGAGGCATCCGCCGTGGCGATCCTGCTGTTCCTGCTGATCGTCGGCATCGGCGTCATCAACTTCCTCATCTCCCGGAAGATCGCGACCGGAGAGGGCCCCAAGCCCTCCCGCGTTGCACGCCGGGCCCGCAAGAACCAGGAGGTCGCGCGATGAGCGCCACCCAGGCACTGAGCGTCCCCGAGCGCATCCGCCGCCGCAGCCGCGCGGGCGGCACCGCCGGCATCGGCAGCCGTCCAGGCTTCCTCACCTACGGCCTGCTGACCGCGTTCATCATCGGCAGCGTCTACCCGCTGTGGTGGTCGTTCACGGTCGCCAGCGGCGACAACTCCACGCGCGGCGAGACGCTGCCCCTGATCCCGGGCGGCAACTTCATCGCGAACGCCGTGCAGGTGCTCGACGCGATACCGTTCTGGCTGGCGCTGTGGAACTCGGTCGTCATCTCGTCGGTCATCACCCTGTCGGTCGTGACCTTCTCGACACTGGCCGGCTACGCCTTCGCGAAGCTGCGGTTCAAGGGCCGCGACGGGCTGATGATCTTCGTCATCGCGACGATGGCGATCCCGACCCAGCTCGGCATCATCCCGCTGTTCATGGTCATGCGCGAGCTCGGCTGGACCGGCTCCATCGGCGCCGTGATCGTGCCGACCCTGGTCACCGCCTTCGGCGTGTTCTTCATGCGGCAGTACCTGGTCGACGTCATCCCCGACGAGCTGCTCGAGGCCGCCCGCATGGACGGCGCGAACCAGTTCCGCACCTTCCTCACCGTCGGGCTTCCTGCCGCCCGGCCCGCGA
>JAAYZP010000014.1 GCA_012514785.1 Propionibacterium sp.
GAACTCCTCGCGCAGCTGGCGCTGCGTGTACTGGCTCTGGTTCTGGAAGAGCACGGAGTGGTACTCCTTGAAGTGGCCCACCTCGTCGGCAGCCGCGGCAGCCATCGCCGCCCGGGCGGAGGCGTCGCCCTGACGGTCCTGGAAGTACGTCGTGCGGTACTCGACGGTGATCTGGCCCTGGTCGGCCAGTTGGTCGATCGAGGGTCCGTAGGACAGATGGCGTCCTGCGCAGCCGGGGCAGAGGTAGTCCTCGTAGATGATGACGTGCGGCGTGTCCTCCGTCGGCTCGGTGCCGTTGAGGAGGATGCCGTGGGCCTCGGTGGCGTTGGGCGGCGTCAGCTGCTCGGCGGTGACTTCCTGGTTGCCGCGCAGCAGCGGGGGGATGGCGACGATCGCGATGATGGCGACGATGGCGACCACCAGGATGCCGGCCCCGATGCCGATGATCCGGTTGGTGCGCTTCTGCTTCTGTTCCAGTTCCTGCTGCTGGCGCAGGGCCGCGCGGCGGCTCAAGTTCTGCTTAGCCATCATTTGGTCAAGGTCCTCCGGGAATCGTTTTGGTTGACTCTTCAAACTCTCCCAACGCCGAGTGCTTCGCGAAAGTTCCATGCCAGAGCCGTGACCACCCTAATCGATACGCGATCGTGACCCCAAGGCTGCCCGCGTCCGGCTACGCAGGAACCGGGTCGGGGGACTAGTCTCGGGGTCATCATGGATGACACTGCCTACCTCGCGCTGGCTCGCGAGCTCACGTCGCGCTGGCCCGAGCACCGGGTCGCGCCCAGTCTGGACCGCGTCCAGGCGCTCATGGACCTGCTGGGCGAACCGCAGCACACCATGCCCATCATTCAGATCGCCGGCACCAACGGTAAGGGCTCGACCGCGATCATGATCGAGAACCTGCTGCGGGCCGCAGGGCTGCGCACGGGCCGCTTCGCCTCGCCGCACCTGAGCGATGTGCGCGAGCGCATCACCATCGACGGCGCACCCATCAGCCGCGTGGACTTCGGCCGCGTCTGGGACGAGATCGCACCCTACGTCGCGATGGTCGACGAGCAGCGCATCGACGGCGTCGCGATGACGTTCTTCGAGGTCATCACCGGGATGGCGTACGCGGCGTTCGCGGACGCGCCGGTGGACGTCGCGATCATGGAGGTCGGGCTCGGCGGACGCTGGGACGCCACCAACGTCGCCGACGCGGCCGTCGACGTCATCGCGCCGGTGGGCCTCGACCACATGCACATCCTCGGCGACACGCTCGCGGACATCGCGGCGGAAAAGGCCGGCATCATCAAGGAGCATTCGACGACGGTGCTCGCGGGCCAGGAGCCCGAGGCCGCCGCGGTGCTGCTGCGCCGGGCGGTCGACGTCGGGGCGAAGGTGAAGGCCGAGGGCCCCGACTTCGGGCTGCTCGATCGCCAGCTCGCCATCGGCGGGCAGCTGCTCCGTATCGCCACCGAGGGCGGCCCCGTGGGCGACATCTTCCTCCCCCTGCACGGCGAGCACATGGCGCGAAATGCGGCACTCGCGGTGGCGGCGGTCGAGGCGTTCCTGGGCGGCAAACCGCTGAGCCCCGAGATCATCCTCGAGGGGTGTGATGCCGTCGACGCCCCCGGCAGGCTGGAGCGGGTGCGCACCGAGCCCGCCGTGGTGATCGACACCGCCCACAACACCCCCGCGGCCGTGGCCATGGTGCACGGCTTCGCGGAGGCCTACGCCTTCCAGCCGACGGTGGGCGTCGTGGCGATGATGCAGGACAAGAACTCCGAGGAGGTGCTGCGCATCTTCGCCGAGGTGATGGACATGGTGGTCATCACGAAGGTGCAGAGCTCGCCCAGGGCCCGCGAGATCGAGGAGCTCGCCGCCGAGGCCGAGGCGTACTTCCCCGACGGTGCTGTGCACCGGGCGCCCACCATGGCGGAGGCGGTCGACATGGCGATCATGCTCGCCGACACGGCCTCGGAACATGCCGGGGTGCTCGTCGCGGGATCCGTGATCGCTGCCGGCGAGGCCCGCGACCTGCTGAAGAAGGACGACGATGAGGCTTGAACCCCGCAACCCCATGATGCCGGCGCTGATGAGCGTGCTGATCTTCGAAGCGATCGTCGTGTGGCTCGCCGTGGCCGGGATGATCCAGATCTCCGATGTGCCGATGCTCTCGGCGGTGGTCGCGGCCGCCGTCGTCTCGCTCGTCTGCATCGTGGCGACCGCCGGCCTCAGGAAGGGCTGGGGCGTGCCGGCCGGCTGGATCGCGCAGGTCGCGGTGCTGGCGCTCGGCTTCCTCACGCCCTGGATGTTCGCCATGGGTATCATCTTCGCCATCATCTGGGTGACGTCGATCGTCCTCGGGAAGCGCATCGAAGCCAACAAACAGGAGAACTGAGTGACGAAGACCTTCGTGATCATCAAGCCCGACGCCGTGGCGGGGGGTCTGATCGGCGACATCCTGGCGCGCTACGAGCGCGCCGGACTCCGGGTGGAGGCCATGGACCTGCGCACCATCGACGGCGCCTTCGCCGACCGGCACTACGCCGAACACGTCGAGCGCGACTTCTACCCGCCGCTGCGCGAGTTCATGACCGCCGGCCCGCTGGTGGCCGCCGTCGTCGCCGGCGAGGACGCCATCGCCAAGGTGCGCGAGCTGAACGGCGCCACCGACCCCGCGGCCGCCGAGCCCGGCACGATCCGCGCCGACCACGGTGCCTCCGTCCGCGAGAACTGCGTCCACGGCTCCGACGGCGACGACTCCGCCGCCCGGGAGATCGCGCTCTGGTTCCCGGGCAGCCCGGGTTAGGCTGGCGGCGCCATGACTGCGACGATCCCCAACCAATCGCTGTTCCCGCGCCTGGAGCCGCTTCTGGCGCAGGTCGCCAAGCCGATCCAGTACGTCGGCGGTGAGCTGAACTCCGTCGTCAAGGAGTGGGACTCCGTCGATGTGCGTTGGTGCCTGGCGTATCCGGACGCGTACGAAGTCGGCCAGCCCAACCAGGGCATCGCCATCCTCTACGAGATCCTGAACGAGCGCGACTGGATCCTCGCCGAGCGCACCTACGCGATTTGGCCGGACCTCGAGGCGCTGATGCGCGAAGCCGACGTGCCGCAGTTCACGCTTGACGCCCACCGCCCCGTCCATGGCTTCGACCTGCTGGGCCTCAGCTTCTCCACCGAACTGTGCTACACCAACATGCTGAGCATGCTCTCGCTCTCCGGCATCCCGCTCCGCGCCGCGGACCGCGGTGAGGACGACCCCGTCGTCGTCGCCGGCGGACACGCCGCGTTCAACCCGGAGCCGATCGCCGACTTCATCGACGTCGCGGTCCTCGGCGACGGCGAGGAGGCCTCGCTGCTGATCTCGGAGATCGTGCGCGAGTGGAAGCAGGAAGCCCGCCCCGGCGGACGCGACGGGCTGCTCGAGCGCCTGGCGTCGACCGGCGCGTTCTACGTCCCCGCCTTCTACGACGTCGACTACCTCGACGACGGCCGCATCCAGCGCGTCGCCCCCAACCGCGACGCGGCTCCGTTCCAGGTGCGCAAGCACACCCTGATGGACCTCGACGCCTGGCCGTACCCGAAGAAGCCCATCGTGCCGCTGGCTGAGACCGTGCACGAGCGCTACTCCGTGGAGATCTTCCGCGGCTGCACCCGCGGCTGCCGCTTCTGCCAGGCCGGCATGATCACCCGCCCCGTGCGCGAGCGCAACATCCAGACCATCGGCGACATGGTGGCCGGCGGGCTGGAAACCACCGGGCTGCAGGAGATCGGCCTGCTGTCGCTGTCCTCGGCGGACCACTCCGAGATCGGCGACGTCACGAAGCAACTGGCGGACCGCTACGAGGGCACCAACGTCGCGCTCTCGCTGCCCAGCACCCGCGTCGACGCGTTCAACATCGATCTCGCCAACGAACTCTCCCGCAACGGCCGACGATCCGGCCTCACCTTCGCGCCCGAGGGCGGCTCCGAGCGGCTGCGCAAGGTGATCAACAAGATGGTCACCGAGGACGACCTGATCAACACCGTCGCCGCCGCGTTCTCCAGCGGCTGGCGGCAGGTGAAGCTGTACTTCATGTGCGGGCTGCCCACCGAGGAGGACGAGGACGTGCTCGCCATCGCGGAGTTGGCCCGCCGCGTGATCGAGACCGGCCGCGAGGTCTCCGGCACCCGTGACATCCGCTGTACCGTCAGCATCGGCGGGTTCGTGCCGAAGCCGCACACCCCGTTCCAGTGGGCGTCGCAGGCCAGCGCGGAGACGGTCAACGATCGCCTGCACCTGCTCCGCGACACGATCCGTCAGGACCGCCACTACGGCAAGGCCATCGGACTGCGCTACCACGACGGCCGCCCCGGCATCGTCGAGGGGCTGCTCAGCCGTGGCGACCGCCGCGTGGGGCGCGTCATCGAGCGGGTCTGGCGGGAGGGCAGCCGCTTCGACGGCTGGAGCGAGCACTTCAACTACGAGCGCTGGGTGCAGTGCGCCGACGAGGAGCTGGCCGAGTTCGGCGTCGACCTCGACTGGTACACCACCCGCGAGCGCGACTACGAGGAGGTGCTCCCCTGGGACCACCTCGACGCGGGACTGGACCGCGACTGGCTGTGGGAGGACTGGCAGGACGCACTCGACGAGACCGAGGTGGACGACTGCCGCTGGACGCCCTGCTTCGACTGCGGCGTCTGCCCCCAGATGGGCACCGACATCCAGATCGGCCCGACGGGGCAGACGTTCATCCCGCTGACCGTCATCCCGCGCGACCTCACCCCGTAGGGGCTCAGCCGAGCAGGTCCGCGACGTCGCGGCTCCCGATCCCGAACGCCGCGCCCACCGGCGCCGAGTAGAGCTCGCCGCCGTGGGTGGAGAGGCCCCGGGCCAACTCGGGCCGACGTCGCATCGCACCCTCCAGCCCGTGGTCGGCCAGCAGCGTGCAGTAGGGGAGCGTGGCGTTCGTCAGCGCGCGCGTCGATGTCACCGGCACCGAGCCCGGCATGTTGGTGACGCAGTAGAACGTCGAGCCGTGCACGCGGAACGTGGGGTCCGCGTGCGTCGTGGGGCGCGAGTCCTCGAAGCAGCCGCCCTGGTCGACGGCGATGTCCACCAGCACCGAGCCCGGCTTCATGCGGGCCACCATCTCGTTGGTGACCAGCGTCGGCGTCTTCGCACCCGGGATGAGCACGGCGCCGATCACGAGGTCGGCGTGTTCGGTGAACTTCATGATCCCGAACTTCGTGGAGTACTCGGTGCGGATCGCGCCCAGGGTGACCTCCTCGATGTAGCGCATCCGCGCGAGGTCGATGTCGAAGATCGTGACGTTCGCACCCATGCCGCGCGCGACGAGCGCCGCGCTGAGACCCGCGACGCCGCCACCCAGCACCGCCACCTCGCCCGTGATCACCCCCGCCGCGCCGCCCAGCAGGACGCCGGCCCCGCCCTCGGACTTCAGCAGCGCATTCGCGCCCACCTGCGGCGCTAGTCGCCCGGCGATCTCCGACATCGGGGCGAGCAGGGGGAGCGAACCGTCGTCGAACTCCACCGTCTCGTACGCGATCGCCGTGATGCCACGGGCGAGCAGTTCCTCCGTGACATCGCGGTGCGCGGCGAGGTGCAGGTAGGTGAAGAGTGTCGAGGCGCGCTGCATCAGGTCGTACTCGGTGGGGTCCGGCTCCTTGACCTTGAGGACCAGTTCCGCGTCCCAGGCCGAGGCCGCGTCGTCGACGATCCCCGCCCCGGCCTCGGCGTACTCGTCGTCGGTGATCCCGGAGCCGATCCCCGCGCCGCCCTGGATGCGGACCTCGTGCCCGCCCTCGGCGAGCGCGTGGACACCGGCGGGGGTGATCGCCACCCGGTGTTCGTTGTCCTTCACCTCTGCGGGGATGCCCACTCGCATTGCTGCTCCTAACC
>JAAYZP010000136.1 GCA_012514785.1 Propionibacterium sp.
GTACCTGGTGGCGACGACGGTGATCGTCGTCCTGGCCGGGAGGGTCGCGGACGCCTACGGCAAGACCCGCATCCTGCTGGCCAGCATGGCCCTGTTCGTGGCGGCCTCGCTGGTCGGGGGACTGGCGACGAGCTTCCCGCTGCTCGTCGCGGCGCGAGCCGTGCAGGGCGTGGGGGCCGCAGCCATGATCGTGCTGCCTCCGGCCCTGGTGCGCGAGTACATCGCGCCCGAACGGATCGGGCGCGCCATGGGCGCGATCGGATCGTCGATGGCCACCGGCATGGCGCTCGGGCCGGCGCTCGGCGGGCTGCTCATCGGGGCGTTCGGCTGGCGCGGCACCCTGCTCACCCTCGTCCCGCTCGGGCTCGTGGCGATGTTGCTCGCCGGTGGCACCTTCCGGGCCGCCGTCCCGCAGGGGGCCGCGGAGTTCCGCGTCGACAAGGCGGGCCTCGCGTTCCTCACGGTCGCGCTCGGCAGCTACACCGTCGCGGTCACCGTGCAGCCCGGCGGTTGGGTGGGCAGCGCGGCGCTGCTCGTCGTCTCCGCGCTCAGCATCGGCGGGTTCATCCTCACGGAGCTGCGCGTGGCCGAGCCGCTCGTCGACCTGGCGCTCATCCGCAGCATCGACGTCGTGCCCGGCTTCGTGATGGCGTTCCTCGTCTCGGCCGTGATGATCACCTTCATGACCGTCTCGCCGTTCTACCTCACCCGGGGGCTCGGCCTCGACAACGCGACGATGGGCGTCGTGCTCGCGATCGGGCCGGTGATCGGCATCCTCTCGGGCATCCCCGCCGGGCGGCTGGTGGACCGCCACGGGCCCATCCGCATCGCCGTGTTCGGCACCGTGCTGCTGACCGTGGCGTCGCTGGTATTCGCGACGGTGTCGGCCCCGCTGGGGCTGGTGGGCTACGTCGTCGCGGCCGTGCTGCTCACGCCCGGCAACCAGCTCTTCATGGCCGCCAACAACGCCGCCACCTTCGCGAAGGCGGGGAAGCTCCAGCAGGGCGCGATCTCGGGCCTGCTCGGGTTGGCGCGGAACCTCGGCACCATCTCCGGCGTCGGGCTCATGGCGTTGCTGTTCGACACCGTCTCGGCAGGCCACGCGGTGGCGGCGGGTGCGGTGCTCGGGCTGAGGGCGACGTTCGCCGTCGCCGCCGCCATGGCCGTCACGGCGCTCGTGCTCGCGCTGCGGCAGCGGGCGGCAGCCCGGGCGATGGCGCGCGTCGCCTGAGCGGTCAGCGGCGGCGTCGCGGCCCGGTGTGCGCCTCGATGGTGCCCTCGGTGAAGATGCTCAGCACCCTCGCAGGGGCCTCACCCGCGGCCGAGAGGGAGTGCGGGTGGCGCGTATCGAACTCGGCGGCCTCGCCGGGGCCCAGCGTCAGGTCCCGGGGCCCGACGCGGAGCCGCAGCGCGCCGTCGAGGACGAACAGCCACTCGTAGCCCCCGTGCGACGTCAGCTCGGGCGGCTCGTCGACGGGCGGGAACGTCGTGAGGTAGGTCCGCACCGGCGAGGACTCGGAGGCCAGCGGCACGACGGTCACCCCGCCCATCTGGATCGCCTCCTGCCGCACGCGAGGATCCGGGACCTCGGAGGGGAGGAGGTCGTCGATCCGGATGCCGAGCAGGCGGGTCAGCGGTAGCAGCAACTCCAGCGTCGCCTGCCGCTTCCCGGACTCCAACCTCGACAGGGTGCTCGCCGACAGCCCCGCCCCGGCCGCGAGCTCCTCGAGGGTCCAGCCCTTGTCCTGCCTCGCCTGCCTGAGTCGGGGCCCCACCTGGGCCAACGCCGTCTCCATGTCGCCTCCCGTTTCCATGCTCACAGCCGTGGATCGACCGCCTCGGACTCCAGCGCCAGCACCGCGAACACCGACTGGTGCACCTGCCACAGCGGGCCGCCGTCGACGAACGTCTCCAGCGCCCGCATGCCCAACGCGTGCTCCCGCAACGCCAGTTGGCGCTTCTTGCCGAGGTTGCGAGCACGCAGGGTGTCGAGCGCGTCGAGATAGTCGGGGCCGTAGATGATCCGCAGGTACTCCCGGCCGCGCACCTTGATGCCCGGCTGCACCTTACGGTCGGTGGGATGCGCGGGTTTGACCACCATGCCCTCGCCGCCGGAGGCCGTCAGCTCCAGCCACCAGCGGGTGGCGTCGTCGCGCTCCGCGGGGGAGGCAAGGTCGACGAAGCGGTGCCGCGTCGGCGTGATGAGCGGGTCATCGAGCGCGCCCAGCTGGGCCAGGTGCCAGTCGTGCGGCTCCGAGTCGGCCAGGAGTCGGCCCTCGGCCGCCAGGATCTGGAACGGCGCGAGGGTGACGTCGTGCTCGTCGACGGTGGGCCGCGCGTACGGTCGGTAGGCGTCGCGGAACGCGGCGGCGTTGTCGCGACGTCGGGTCAGCTTCGCGGAGAGCCCGGCCACGTCGAGCCCCCGCGCGGCGGCGCGGCCGAGCACGTCGAGCGCCGCCGGCAGCGCGTGCTCGGCGGCCGCCCCGACCGAGGCGTACTGCTCCTTGATCAGCGCCATCGCCTTGGCGGACCAGGGCAGGAGCTCGCAGTCGAGCGCCAGCCAGTCGGTCCCCAGCGCGTCGAACAGCGGCAGGACCGCCGTGCGCAGGCGGTCCACCAGGCCCGCGGAGTCGGGGA
>JAAYZP010000137.1 GCA_012514785.1 Propionibacterium sp.
CTGGTCGAGTGCAGCCTGCAGCGTGTCGCCGATACCGACGCGCTCACCGAAACGAACCACGACGAAGCGCAGCGCCGGGTAGCCACCCGTCGTGGAGCTGGTCATCGTGTAGATCGGTTGCACGTAGATCAGGCCGCCGCCGAGCGGCAGCGTCAGCAGGTTGCCGAAGATGGCCTGCGTGTCCGAACCCTCGCGGTTGAACGGCAGCAGCCGGTCGGCGACCGTCTCGTTGGTGCGGATCGCGTTGTACGCCTGGCCGGGGCCCGGGATCTGCTCCTCGTCGGAGAGTTTCAGCACCCTGAGCTGGCCGTAGTTGTCGCTGGTGGCGTCGGAGTTGGCCGCCATGTAGACCGAGAGGTTCTCGCGGTCCTTCGGCACGAAGATCGTGGTGTTCGCGTAGTGCGGGCGCTCGTCGCCGGGCCAACGGATCGTCAGGAAGTACGGGGGCTCCTTCTGGAGCGAGTCCCCGCCGGTGACGGGATCGTTCGGCACCGCCCAGATGTCCGACTCCTGGAACCAGGTGTCGGGGCTGGTGGTGTGGTAACGGCCCAGGATCTCCCGCTGCACCTTGAACAGGTCCGCCGGGTAGCGCAGGTGCTCCAGCAGTGCGTCGGGGATCTCGTCCTTCGGCGTGATCGTGCCCGGGAACACGTTGGCCCAGGTCTCGAGGATCGGGTCCTCCTCGTCCCACTGGTACAGCTTCACGGTGCCGTCGTACGCATCGACGGTGGCCTTGACCGAGTTGCGGATGTAGTTGATCTCCCGACCCGCGGGCTGGCCCAGGACGCCGGCGGTCGTACGCGAATCCGAGATCGCCGCCTGGTAGTCGATGCTCTGCGAGTTCGGGAACGCGTCCGTGGTGGTGTACGCGTCGACGATCCACACGATCTTGCCGTCCACGACGCTCGGGTACGGGTCGGAGTCGAGGGTCAGCCAGGGCGCGACTTCCTGGACGCGCTGCAGCGGCACCCGGTTGTGCAGCAGCTTGGACTCCTCGTTGACGCGGTCCGAGAGCAGCAGGTTGATGTCGCCGAAGCGCACCGCGAACGCGATGCGGTCCACCCAGTCGCCGATCGGGACGCCGCCCTCACCCGTGTAGGTGTAGCGCGACTCGGTGCGGCCCTCGCCGCCGGTCGGGGTGTCGAGTTCGACCGGCTCGCGGTCGTCGGGCATGCCCGTGACGACGTAGTCGCCGGTGCGCTCGCCGAAGTAGATCCGCGGCTCGTGCTCCGGCAGGAGCCCGACGGTGGGGATGCCGCCGGAGAAGAACACCGGCTCGCCGTTGCTGTGGCGCTGGTTGCCGTAGGCGGCCACCATGCCGTAGCCGTGCGTGTAGACGGTGCGCTGGTTGTTCCAGTTCACCTCGGCGTCGGTGGACTCGAAGTCGAGCTCGCGCACCGCCACCACGGCGTCGGTGGGCGTGCCGTCGATCATGTAGCGGTCGACGTCGAGCGTCTCCGAGAAGCGGTAGTAGCCGCGCACCTGCTGGAGGTGCTCGAAGGTGCGGCCGACGATCGACGGGTCCATCAGGCGGATCGCGGGCAGCGCCTCGGCGTCCGCACGCAGCTGGCCCGCGGAGGCTTCGGTCTCAGCCTCGTAGTCGGTGATCTCGACGTCGTCGCTCTCGATGCCGTAGGCCGCGCGGGTGGAGTCGAGGTGGCGGCCGATGTACTCGCGCTCAAGGTCCTGCTGGTTGGGCAGCACCTGGTACTGCTGGATCAGCCACGGGTACGGGCCGGTGATCAGCAGCGAGGACACGAGGAGCAGCGCGATGCCGACGCCGGGCACGGCCCAGCGGATCTTCCACGCGTTGAAGAAGGCCACGAGGGCGACGAGCAGGATGATGCCGGCCAGGATGGTCTGCGCCGGCATGCGGGCGCTCGCGTCGGTGTACGAGACGCCATTGAAGAGCCCATTGTCCGTGGAGAGGAAGTCGAACCGGCCGAGGAACGTGTTCAGCGCCAGCACCACCAGGATCAGGCCGAGCATGATCGACAGCTGCCGGTGCGCGCCCTTGGAGTCGTCCGCGTTACCGGACTTGGTGATGGCCTTGATCGTCAGCGATCCGGTGAGGAAATGCACGATCGCCGCGCCGATACCCGCGACGATGAGCGCGGTCAGCGCGAACCCGACGACGAAGTTCCACCAGGGCAGCTGGAAGACGTAGAACCCAGCGTCCATGTTGTAGTAGGAGTCGGTGACGCCGAAGGATTCGCCCCGCCAGAACGCGAGGAACGTGTCCGTGGCGGAGATCGCACTCATGCCGGCCAGGATCCCGACGATGACGGAGGGCACCAGCATCATCAGCCTGGAGCGGGAGTCCAGCACGTCGCGGGCCTGGACGAGGAACTCGGAGTCCAGGTTGGCCCGGCGCACCTTGGGGCGCAGCCGGTAGGCGATCGCGAGCGAGACGAACAGCAGCAGCCCCATGATCAGCCCGAAACCGACGAACAGGACGATCTGCGTGACCAGCCTGGTGGTGTAGACCGTCTCGAAGTGGACGCTGTCGAACCACCAGTAGTCCGTCGCAATCCGCGAGGCGATCACGACGACGATGAGGATCACGGCCATGATGCCGATCACCCACAGCAGTGGGCTCCTCCTGCCGGTATCGCTCAGTGGGGTGGTTGCTTCGCTCACGCTTCGCTCCTCAAAGTCTCGGACAAGGCTTCTGCAAGGCCCGGCACGAGGTCCTCGCCGCCGAGCAGGTCTTCTGGGTTGGATTTCAGGCGCGCCAGCCCGTGGCGCGCGCCGTCGCGGGTCACGCCGACGACGACCCGCACGTCGACCCGGCTCGGGTGCCGCCGCACGAAGTCCGACGCGGCGACGTCGTCGGCCGTGATGTCGGCCTCGAACTCCGCGGGCAGGAACGTGCGCTCCAGGGCGATCGCCGCGCCCTCCACCGAATCCGGGAAGTAGATCTCGCCCAGTCGCTGCAGCACGTTCTCGGTGGCCTGGAACTCGTCCTGCTCCACCGCGCTCATCGCGTCGTCGGCGCCCTCAGGTATGCGCCCGGCCAGCTGCGGCTCACGCTCGAGCAGCTCCTTCGTGCCGACCAGGGCGAACAGCCGCGCCGGCTGGTCCCA
>JAAYZP010000138.1 GCA_012514785.1 Propionibacterium sp.
AACCCGAACCGTCGCTGGGACATGACCAACACGATGCTCGACCTCGGCTACCGGCCGAAGGACTCCTGGACGGACCTGCCGGGAGCGCAGGAGCGCGTCGTCGAGGGCGGGGCGCCGTCGCCGGACACGTGGCCGAAGGGGTCGTGACGGCCGCACCTCCAGGCACGCGCAACCTGTGCGTCGACGTCGCCGCATACAAGGCAGCTGCCTCGTATGCGCGCGTCAGCGGCCGCGGCCCAGCCAGCCCCGTCGCGGCTTGCGCTCGGCACGCGGCTGCCACTTCGTGAGTTCGTTGCCCACATAGACCTGACGGGGCCGGTGGATCCGCTTGTTGGGCTCGGAGTTGACCTCCCGCCAGTGCGCGATCCAGCCCGGCATGCGCCCGATGGCGAACATCACGGTGAACATGTTGACCGGGATCTTCAGCGCGCGCAGGATGATGCCCGAGTAGAAGTCGACGTTCGGGTACAGCTTGCGCTCGACGAAGTAGTCGTCGGCCAACGCGGCCGCCTCCACCTCGCGCGCGATGTCCAGCAGCGGATCCTGGACGTTCATCTTGTCGAGCAGGTCGTCGGCGGCGGCCTTCAGCACCCTGGCGCGCGGGTCGAAGTTGCGGTAGACACGGTGCCCGAACCCCATCAGCTTCACGCCCGAGGAGCGATCCTTGGCGCGGTTGATGAACGCGCCGACGGAGGCGTCGCCGTCGTGGATGTCCTGCAGCATCTCGATCACGCCCATGTTCGCCCCGCCGTGCTTGTGGCCCCACAGCGCGGCGACGCCGGCCGACACCGACGCGTAGAGGTTCGCGCCGCCGGAGGCCACCATCCGCACCGTGGAGGTGGAGCAGTTCTGCTCGTGGTCGGCGTGCAGGACGAGGAACATGTTCAGCGCGTGCGCCGCTTCCTTCGTCGGGTGGTGTTCCCGGTAGGGGGCGGTGAACATCATGTGCATGAAGTTCTCGGCGTAGGGGAGGTCGTCGCGCGGATAGACCATCGGCTGGCCGAGCGAGGACTTGTATGCGGCCGCGGCGATCGTGCGCACCTTCGACAGGAGCAGGGCCGCCGCCCGACGGAAGCTCGCCTCGTCGGCGATGTCGATCTCGGGCAGGTCGTAGGCCTGCAGCCCGTTGATCATCGCGGACAGCACCGCCATCGGATGGGCGCCTGCCGGGAACCCGTCGAGCATCTTGCGCATGTCGCGGTGCAACGAGGAGTCCTCCGTGAGGAGTTGGCGGAAGTGGTCCCGCTCGGCCTCGTCGGGGAGCTCACCGAAGATCAGGAGTTCGGCCACCTCGATGAACGACGAACGCGTCGCCAGGTCATCGATCGGGATGCCCCGGTAGCGCAGGATCCCCGCCTCGCCGTCGATGAACGTGATCGCGGATTCGCACGAGCCGGTGTTGGCGAAGCCGTCATCGAGCGTGATCAGCCCGGTGTCGCGGCGGAGCATGGAGATGTCGATCGCGCGCTCCCCCTCGGTGCCGGTGACCACCGGCAGGGTGAACGTCTCGCCGTCGACGACGAGCTCTACTGTTTCGGCCATGGGATACCTCCTTAGGTTCCCCAAAACCTAATGCCCCGCCGATCCTTGCCGGACGGCACCCCCTCGTTCGTGCATTTCCGCTGATCGTCCACCATGTGCCCGAGATGCCTTGCCACGGGCCCGCGTGGTGCTATCGTAGCCGACGTGGCACGTCAGCTTCTCCTTGTCTGCCGCAGCGAGGCCCAGTCCCACTGATATCGCCGGCCTCCTCGCTGCGGAGTTTCTCGTGCCTGGCACACGATCCAGAAGGAGACACCAAATGACCCGCCCACAGCCCAAGCCTGTCCAGCAGCCGACGTCCATGCCCGTCCACCGGTACACCCCGTTCGTACCCGTCGACGTACCGGACCGCACCTGGCCCACCAAGCGCATCACTGAGGCGCCGCGCTGGCTCAGCACCGACCTGCGCGACGGCAACCAGGCCCTGATCGACCCGATGACCCCCAGCCGCAAGCGCACCATGTTCGAGCTGCTCGTCTCGCTGGGCTACAAGGAGATCGAGATCGGGTTCCCCTCGGCGTCGCAGACGGATTTCGACTTCGTCCGGCAGCTGCTCGAGGAGGACCTCGTACCCGACGACGTCACCATCTCCGTGCTGACCCAGGCGCGCGAGGACCTGATCGAGCGCACCGCTGAGTCGCTGGTGGGCGCCAACCGCGCCACCATCCACATGTACAACGCCACGGCCGAGCTGTTCCGTCGCGTGGTGTTCCGGATGAGCGAGGCCGACTGCATCAACATGGCCGTCCGCGGCACCGAGATGGTGATGAAGCACGCCGAGAAGTATCTGGGCGACGTCGAGTTCGGCTACCAGTACTCGCCGGAGATCTTCACGCAGACGCCCACGGACTTCGCGGTCGAGGTGTGCAACGCCGTCGGGGACACCTGGCAGCCCAGCGCCGAGCGCGAGATCATCTTCAACCTGCCGGCCACCGTCGAGCGCTCGACGCCCAACACGTACGCCGACCAGATCGAGTACTTCATCCGCAACGTGAAGAACCGCGAGCACGTCGCCGTGTCCCTGCACCCGCACAACGACCGGGGCACCGCCGTCGCCGCCTCCGAGCTGGGCCTGATGGCCGGCGCGGACCGCGTCGAGGGCTGCCTGTTCGGGCACGGCGAGCGCACCGGCAACGTCGACCTCGTCACCCTGGCGCTGAACCTGTACACGCAGGGCGTGGATCCGATGCTCGACTTCTCCAACATCGACGACGTGCGCCGCACGGTCGAGTACTGCACGGGGCTGCCTGTGCCCGCGCGCCAGCCCTACGCCGGCGACCTCGTCTACACGGCCTTCTCCGGCTCGCACCAGGACGCCATCAAGAAGGGCCTGGAAGATCTGGAGCGTCAGGCCGACGAACAGGGCAAGTCGGTCCACGAGATCGCGTGGGAGGCCCCGTACCTGCCCATCGACCCGTACGACGTCGGGCGCACCTACGAGGCCGTCATCCGCGTCAACTCGCAGTCCGGCAAGGGCGGCATGGCGTACCTGATGAAGTCCGAGTTCAAGATGGACCTGCCCCGTCGCCTGCAGATGGAGTTCGCGCTGGCCGTGCAGTCGCACACCGAGACGACCGGCAGCGAGGTCACCCCCCGGGAGATCTTCGACATCTTCACCAGGGAGTACCTGGAGGAGGGCGACTGGTCGCTGTCGAAGGTCTCGTCGACGGACCAGAACGGCGTCTTCCGCCTCTCGGCGATCGTGAACGACGCCGACGGCAACGACGTCACCTACGAGGGCGAGGGCAACGGCCCGGTCTCCGCGTTCGTCGATGCCATGGTGCGGGCCGGACTGCACATCCGGGTGCTCGACTACAAGGAGCACGCGATGACCACGGGCGAGAACTCGAAGGCGGCCGCGTACGTCGAGTGCGAGGTGGGGCCGGAGAACGCCACCCAGGTGCTCTGGGGCGTGGGCGTCGACCCGAGCATCACGAACGCGTCGCTGAAGGCCATCCTCGGCGCTGTCAACCGCTACATCCGCGAGCACGCGCCCGCGACGGCGTAGTTTCCGCACTTGCTGTGCGATCTCCCACCGGTGACGGTGGGATATCGCACGGCACGTCGCGATACGGGGTCAGAAGCCCAGGCGTCCCAGGTGCTTGGCGTCCTTCTGCCACTCCTTCAGCACCTTGACGTGCAACTGCAGGTGCACCTTCGTGCCCAGCAGCTTGGCGATCTGGACCCTCGCGGCCGTCCCGATCTCCTTCAAGCGCGCGCCGCGGTGGCCGATGATGATGCCCTTCTGCGACTCCCGCTCGACGATGATCGACGCGTAGACGTCCAGCAGCGGGCTGTCCTCGGGGCGGTCCTCCCGGGGGATCATCTCGTCGATCATCACCGCGATGGAGTGCGGCAGTTCTTCACGCACGCCCTCGAGCGCCGCCTCCCGGATGAGCTCCGCCACCAGCGTCTCCTCGGGCTCGTCGGTGATCTCGCCGTCCGGGTAGTACTTCGGCCCCTCGGGCAGGAGC
>JAAYZP010000015.1 GCA_012514785.1 Propionibacterium sp.
ATGGAGCCGAGGTCGCCGCCGGTCCAGTTGCGCAGGATCGAGACGATCTCGTCGTCGGTCAGCGGGCGCCCGAGGTAGTCGTCGCGCATGAGCTCGGCGGTGACGTCGTCGATGCTCGGGTCCGCCCGCCGCGGTTCGATCACGGAGGTGATCAGCGCGTCGCAGTCGGCGGCCACCCGCGCGGTCGCCTCCCGGTCACCGGAGGCGGAGGCCAGATGGTTGTCCTGCACCCACTGGGTCAGCGCGTCGTGCATGGAGGCGGGCCAGCCGAGCCAGCGAGTCATGGCGTGCACGGCGAACTTCGTGCCGATCGCGACGGCGTCGATCTCCTCGCCCGCCGGCACCTCCGCGACGACCGCCTCCGCAACCTCGACGACGTGCGGCTCGAGGTCGACCATGCGTTCGTGCGTCAGGTAACGGTCGATCAGCGCACGGAACTGTTGGTGTTCGTCGCCGTCCAGCCCGTTGGGCAGTTGGAGGTGGGCGGAGACCTGCGACGAAAACACCTCGGCGTTGGTTGCGGCCTCGACCACCTCGTCATGGCCGAGGAGGATCCATTCGTCCTTGACGTTGCGCACGATCCGGGCGTCGCGGCGCAGGGTGTCCGTGAGTTCGCGCTGGTCTTGGTTGTGCGCGTCGTAGCGCATTTCATTCGTTGCATCAGTCACATCCACGAGGGTACTTCAAGCCCCGCGCGCCGTCAGGGGGAGGGCGAGGGCCACCCGGCGTGGCGATGCCCGCTAGGTGAACAGCGCGACTGCGTCGGGCCCGGCGGCGGCGATGATGGCCCATATGTCCCGACGCGCACGCACCTCTTCCGGAGAGCTCTCCGACGTGCTGCAGCTGTCCCTCGGCGGGGGGCTCGGGCTGTTCCCGCTCGGCGTCGCGTTCGGGATGATGGTGATCCAGGCCGATATGGCGTGGTGGGTGGCGCCGCTGCTGTCCGTGGTGGTCTACGCGGGCTCGGTGGAGATGCTGCTCGTCGGGCTGTTGGCTGCGACGACGCCGGTGGTCACCATCGCGCTCATGACGCTGCTGGTGAACTTCCGGCACGTGTTCTACGCCTTCAGCTTTCCGCTGAATCTCATCCACAATCCCTGGGCGCGGGCCTACAGCATCTACGCGCTGACCGATGAGACCTACGCGATCGTGAACGGCCAGCCGCACGGCTGGAGCCAGCGCCGGCTGATCATCCTGCAGGTCGCGCTCCAGTCCTACTGGGTCGTCGGAGGGCTCGTCGGCACGGCGGTCGCGGGGCTGCTGCCGGCACCGATCGAGGGGCTGGAGTTCGCGCTGGTGGCGCTGTTCACCGTGCTCGCGCTCGACGCGGCGCGCAGCAGAAAGCAAGTTCCGTCCGTGCTGATCGGGGCCGTAAGCCTCGTCATCGGGCTGGTGCTGGTGCCCGACGCGGCGCTGCTCACCTCGCTGGTGCTGTTCAGCGCCGGCCTGTTCGTCCGCCACATCGTCGGGAGAGGAAAGCATGCCTGACACCGGCTACCTCGTCGTCGCGCTGCTGAGCGCTGGGCTGATCACGCTCGCGTTGAGAGCCCTGCCGTTCGTGGCGCTGAAACCGCTGCGTGAATCCCAGCTCGTGAAGAACCTCGGCATCTGGATGCCCGCCGGCGTGCTCACGATCCTCGCGCTTGCCACGCTGGCGTCGTCAGCGGAGGGCGGGCGGCTGGTGCCGGCGGTCGTCGCGGTGGGGGTGACCGTGCTCGTCCACTTGCTGTTCGGGCGGCACTCCCTGCTGAGCATCGCGGCGGGCACGATCACCTATGTCGTCATGGTGAACTGGTTCTGATCCCGCCACTTCGGCGCGTCTGCGTGACCGCCGGGCAAGAATTGTCAGACGTACCTGCGAGTCTCGAAGTGTGCCGCCGGATTGGGGGCCATCCCTGGGGGGGAGTGAGCCGGGGCTCGGGACACCACCGGGCTCCGGCTTTCGGCTCAACCCACGTCGTCGCCGTCCCAGACGAGCGTTCCACCCTCGAGGCGGGCCCCGTCGGAGGGCTCGTGGAGCCGGAGCTTGCCGTCGTGCATCAGGTGGTGCACGTCGAGGCCGTGGGCGAGCGTGGCGACGTCGGCGATGATCCGACGGTGGCACCTCCACCACACCGTTTCCGAGCAGAGCACGGCGACGCGCGCCGACCCCGCGGCCTCCACCACCTCGTCGAGCGCGACGATGAACTCCTCCGTCCGCGTGTGGGCCGCGTAGGCGCGGAACGCCTCCACCCGCCACCAGCCATCCGGCGACGGCGCGTCCTTCGGGAGCCGACGGCGCCCGCCGAGCCGGGGCTCCCAGCGGTAGTCGATGCCGGATTCCGGCAAGCCCTCGGCCAGGGCCTCGCGCCCGACGGAAGGGTTGCGCCTACTGCCGGGGAACCGTCGCACATCGACGACGAGCCCGATCCCGGCCGCACGCAGCAACGCGGCCAGGTGTTCCTGGTCGAGCGTGCCGTGGCCGACGGTGACGAGCCCGGGGCTCAGGGCTGGAGGCGCAGCGACGTCCATTCCGATTCCGACTTCGTGTAGGCAAGCCTGCGGTGCAGGCGGTCGGGATCACCGAGCCAGAACTCCACCTCGTCGAGCACGACGTGCAGCCCCAGCTGCGTCGCCGGCCGCGGGGTCTCGTCGTCGCTGGCGACGAGTTCGCTCGCGCGCGCCACCAGTTCGTCCTCCGACCAGAGCGGTTCGCTCTGCTCCGAGACGATCGTGGTGGCCCGGGCGCCGCGGGAGCGAGCGGCGAAGAGCCGGTCCGCCTCGTCGTCGTCCAGCACCTCGACCCGGCCGACGAGGCGGAGCTGCTGCATCGTCTCGGGCCAGTACAGGTTGAACGCCACCTTCGGGTTGGCCAGGATGTCCTGCCCCTTGGGGCTCTCCGCGCTGGTCGCGAAGATGATGCCGACGTCGGTGACCTCCTTCAGCGCCACGAACCGCGATGATGGGCCGCCGTCTCGCACGGTTGCCAGGCTGGCGGCCATCGGCTCGCGGACGCCGTTCTCGGCCGCGTCGTCGAACCACCGCCGCAGCAGAGGAATCGGGTCGGTGGGGGGATCGTCGAACTCGGGGTGGTCGCCGGCGGTGCCGGTCAGGGTCTCGCTCATGTCAGAGGTCGACCCCGTTGAGTTTGCCCTGCGCCTTGACGATCGTGGGCACGAACTCCTGCCCGAAGCCGAGCGCGGAGGCGGTCGCGAGCGACTGGTGCGTCGCGGACCCGATCGGCAGCACGACGCCCAGCTCGGCCGCCAGGCGGTTGTAGTAGCGCACGTCCTTGCGGGCGTTGTCGATGTAGAACTCCATGCCGGAGTTGTCGCCGTCGAGCCCGTTCGCGATCGCGTGCAGGAACGCCGACTCCATGCCGCCGGAGCCGAGGATCGTCTCCACGAGCTTCGGGTCCAGCCCCGACTTCGCTGCGACGGCGAACCCCTCGGCGAGGCTGTGGCAGAACGACTGGATGACGGTGTTGTTGATCAGCTTGAGCGTGTGCGCGGTGCCGAGGTCGCCGGTGGGCAGCACGTACCCGGCGTAGGCCTCGATCACCGGGAGCGCCTTCTCGACGTCGAACTCCTGGCCGCCCACCATGGTGTTGAGCTCGCCGGCCTCTGCGGCCGCGGGGCCCTTCGTGAGCGGGGCGTCGACGTAGCCCACGTTCTTGGCGCGCGCGAGGGCTCCGAGCCGCAGCGTCGAGGACGGCTCCGAGGTGGAGGTGTCGACGATGACCATGCGCTCGCGCGGCTCGATGAGCAGGCCCTCGACCACCTCCTCGACGTCGCGGGAGGCGGTGACGCAGATCACGACGATGTCGCACTCGCGGCCGAGCGCGGCGTGGTCATCGACGCGCTGGGCACCGAGTTCGATCAGGTCGTCGACGCGGTCCGAGTCGCTGCGCAGCGTGAAGCGCAGGTCGTACCCGGCCTTCGCGGTGTTCTTCGCCATGCCGTGGCCCATCAGCCCGGTGGCACCTACAAATTCGACGGTGGTCATCGTGTCTCCTTGGGGGTCATGCCGTGACGTGGGCGAGCAGGTGCTCGGCCACGAGCCGATCGGCGTCGGCTATCCCACGGTATCCCGGGAACGAATTCACGTCGACGACGACCGCCCCCTCGGGCGTCTCCACCACATCGACGCCGACGAGGTGGGCGCCGAGGGCTCCGCGGGTGCGCAGCGCGAGCTCGACCAGCTCGTCGGCGGGGGAGAAGGGCTCGCCGGCGGGGCTGTGGGTGTGCTCCAGTGTCGATCGTTTCAGCAGGCCGCGCACCTCGTCGCCGACGACGTAGAGCTTGCGGTCAGTGCCATCGAAGTCGAGCAACTCCTCGACGATGTACGGCCCCTCGAAGGGCGCCTCTCCCGGCAGGGTGGCGGCGGTGCCGGGCATCACCGTCTCGCCGCGGCCTGGCCCGACCAGGGATTTCACGACGATCGCGCCCCGCCCGGCGTGGCCCAGGACCTCGTCCCATCCGGTGACTTCCGTGGCGCCCGGGACAGGGACCCCGGCGTCCTCGAGAGCTGCCCGCCACGCGGTGCGGTCGCGCAGGAGTTGTTCGGCGGGCCAGGGGTTGCAGAGCGTCAGCGAGCCGGCGTGGGCGTCGTCGAGGAGGGGCGCGACGTCGTCGTTCAGGCCGCGTTGGACGATGAGGGCTTGGCCGCGCAGGTCGGCGGGATCGACGGTTTCGTCGTGGGGGAGTCGGAGACTTACGGTCGGTCCGGCGCGGCTGAGGCGCTCCGCGACATCGTGGAGCAGCGTGCCAGGTTTGGGGCGCTTGCCGAGCAGGAGGGTGATGCGGGGCATGGCCTCATTCTCACAGACCCGGCCGCCTCACGCCGGGGGTTCGGCTGCCTCGACGACGTACTGCCCGAGGGCGGTGCCTTTTCGCCGGAACAGGCGCCCGGGCGACAGCGCGAGGAACGGTGTCGCGATCAGCGTGACGGTCTGCCCGACGAGGTGGTCGAGCTCCAGCTCGGATGCGGCCTCGAGGTGCAGGCGGCTGTCCGTCGGCCAATCCGGGGGCGGGGTGGCGGCGGGGTTCACGGTGATGACGTCGCCGCCCAGCCCGACCATCACGGGGATCGGCTCGCCGCCTTCTGCCGGGCGGAGTGCGACGATCCAGTCGGGCACGATCACGGGCGGCAGGTCGACGGGGCTGTGGCGCGCGATGGCGGCACGGGAGCCGAGCACCCAGGTTTGTGGGGTTTCGTCGTCGGAGGCGGCGACGGAGCGCAACCGCACCGGCGTCGCTTCGCCGGTCTCGGGGAGGGAGTCCAGTGCGCGGTACCGACCGGGGTGGATGGCAGTGCCGTAGCGCGACGGGGCGTACAGGGTGTCGTCGTTGCCGGTGAACACGACGAACGCCCGGTG
>JAAYZP010000139.1 GCA_012514785.1 Propionibacterium sp.
ACCTTCACCGGCCGCGTCGACAAGCAGGAGATCGCCGAGCACCTGAGCCGCGCCCACATCGGTGTCTGCCCCGACCTGAAGACGCCGCTCAACGATCTGTCGACGATGAACAAGAGCCTCGAATACATGGCCTACGCGCTGCCGTCCGTAGCCTTCGACCTCAAGGAGACGCAGGTGACCGGCGGTGAGGCGATCCGCTACGTCGACTCCGGCGACATCGCCGCGATGGCGGACGAGGTGGAGACCCTGATCGACGACGACGACCTCCGCGTCCGGCTGTCGCGACTGGCGCGCGAGCGCGTGGTCGAGCTCTTCGACTGGGCGGGCCAGGCGCAGGTGTTCGGTGACGTGTTCGACCAGGTGCTGGGTCTCGACCCCGTGGAGCCCGACCGGACCCGCGAGGCGGGGGAGTGCGACGAGTGGGGCAGGCAGTACGTGCCGCTGGAGGACGATGGTGAATACGGGCGCTTCCTCGAGAGGCGCTCGCGATGAGGCAGCTCGTCGTGAACTTCCACGGCATCGGCGAACCCCCGCAGGAGATCCCCGACGACGAGCGCCCCTATTGGTGCCCGCGCGACGAGTGGCTCGGCCTGGCCGACGCGCTGGCTGACCTGCACGCCGAGCGCCAGCCGCGGATCACGTTCGACGATGGCAACGCGAGCGATGTCGAGGAGGCATTGCCAGCACTCCTCGAACGCGGCCTCACCGCCACCTTCTTCGTCTGCGCCGGCCGGATCGGCTTTCCGCACTACCTCGACGACGAGGCGCTGCACCACCTGCGCTCCCACGGCATGCGGATCGGCAGCCACGGCTGGGACCACATCGATCTACGAACGCTCGACGCAGCCCGGCTCCGGCACGAGACGGAGGGATCCCGCGAGCGCTTGGCCGAGCACGGCGTCGACGAATTCGCCCTGCCCTTCGGCAGCTACGACAGACGCGTGCTCCGCAGCCTGGAGCCCTATCGCCATGTGCACACGAGCGACGGCGGAGCGACCCGGGACGGTTGGCTCGTGCCCCGCACCTCCTACGTGCGTGGATGGACGGCCGACGGCCTCACCCGTCTCGTGACGGAGCAGCCCCCGGCTTGGAAGGTTGCGATGCGGCAGGGGAAAACTCTGCTGAAGTCGTTGCGTTGACCGGCTGCGGGGGAGCGGGCGCCCGTGAAACCCACCACACAGCCCCACTCAGTCCGATATACAGGAACGTCAACCCTGCCACCTGGCGGAACCCGAAGGCGTCGAATGTCGCGTAGCTGCTGACGATGCCGAGCAGCGCAGCCGCGATGGCGAGCCCCAGGTGGCGCTGTTCGGAGCTTCCGTGCCGACGCCACGGGGACAGTGCCAGCACGAAGCCCGTGAGGACCAGACAGCCGATTGCGAAGGTGCCGATCACCCCCAGCTCGAT
Organism: Propionibacterium sp.; assembly: GCA_012514785.1. Taxonomy (GTDB): domain Bacteria; phylum Actinomycetota; class Actinomycetes; order Propionibacteriales; family Propionibacteriaceae; genus Arachnia. The sequence continues at coordinate 1,408 of JAAYZP010000139.1, forward strand.
CAGCATCATCAGTACCTGGTTGTCGATCGTCCGGTAGACCATCGGCACCCACGTGTAGAGGCCCTGGCCGAAGAGCGGATTTTCCTGAACCGCCCGCAGCACCAGCGGGTAGTCATCGGTGCGGCCCTGGATGCTCGGATCGGCGGACAGGCCCCGGAACAGCGAGC
>JAAYZP010000140.1 GCA_012514785.1 Propionibacterium sp.
CAGCTGGATCACGAGGGCCACGCTCAACCATTGCCCGACGACGAGCGTCGGCCAATGTCGGTGCAGATCCAGCAGGTAGTACAGCGCCGCCCAGGCGAGACCCAGCCCGACGCAGATCGGCAGCCAAGGTAGCGCGGTGCCGAGCAGGAACGACCAGATGGTCCCGCCGAGCACGGGCACGACGGCTACGGCAACCGCCGTTGAGATCCGACGGCGATCTTTGGGGATGTCAGTGGTCATGCTTGCTGCGCTCCAATGGGGATGGTGGCACCCAGCATAGGCCCGGTGGGCTGCTCCGTTCGATGGTTGCGTAATGACATAATGTAGCTTATCGGACACTCGTTAGGTGGTCTTGAAACCACCGCAGAAGTGGTTCAAGACCACCTAAGGCCTCCTGTGCAGCTTGCGACGTCGTCGGCTCAGATCGCGGCGGCCAGCCGCCTGGCGAAGTCGGCGATCGCGTCGACGTCCGCGGGCTGCCCAGGCTCGTACAGCAGCTGCATCTTCTCCCTGGTCGCGTCGTCGTAGCGCGGGATCACATGCAGGTGGAAATGGAAGACGGTCTGCCAGGCTGCTGCGCCGCTGCAGTTGAACAGGTTGACCCCCTGAGCGCCCAGCGCGGACAGCGACGCCTTCGCGACGCGCTGGGCCATCAGCGTCGTGGCGGCCAGATCGTCGGCAGGGATGTCGAACAGGTCCGTGCTGTGCCGCTTCGGAATGACGAGGACGTGGCCGTCGGCTCCGGGGTCGATGTCCATGAAGGCGAACGTCGTGGCGTCCTCGGCCACCTTCGCGCTCGGGATCGCGCCTGTCCGAATCCCGCAGAAGACGCAATCCGGCGTCCCTGCCAACACCTCAGCCATGCCACTCTGCCAGGCGCTGGCTGATGGACTCCAAGGGGATCTGCCCGCTGGCGACGCCGATCACCAAGTCGTAGGCGTCGTCATCCGGAGCCTCCAGAACGACGTCGTTGATCGCGTAGAGCACGACGGTCGCCAGCCAGCCCAGGCGTTTGTTGCCGTCCACCAGGGCAGGGTTGCGCACGATGGACTCCAGTGAGGCCGCAGCCTTGTCGTCGAGTGACGGATATGCATCCTCGCCGAAGAGGCTCGTGCGGGGACGATTCGCCGCAGAAGCCAGCAACCCCAAGTCGCGGACCGGCCCCACCTGCAGGTCGTCGACGAGTGCCAGCAGGTCCTCGATCGTCAGGAACTGCGTCATTCACCGAGCCGTTCCAGCAGGTGCGCGTACCTGCTCCGCGCCGCAGATGACGCTTCCGCCACCTTGCTGCTGTGCACCTTGCGGGCAGCTGCGTCGCGGATGGCGCGCACGGTCGCCTCCTGCCGGCTGATGCCTTCTGCATCCGCCAGTTCGGCGAGGATCCGTTCGTCTTCCGGTGTCAGTCGCAAGGTCATGGCCACACCCCGATGGTATCAAAGTGATACCACTTGGGGAAGGCTTCTATTTCGCGAGTTCCTCCGAATATCTCAGGCTCGCATGTCAAGGGCGCCAGCCAAGTTCGCGGACGACGTCGGCGACCATGCGCAGCCCCTGCGCCTCGAACGTCTCGTCGCCCACCTTGTGGGCCCAGGACGCCGTCGCCACCGCCTCACGGATCCTCGTCCGGAGCCAGGCCTCCGGCTCGCGCGGGTCAGCCCCGTAACCCTCCAGGAACGCCAGCTCCAGCAGCGGATCCTCGCGGAACTGCTTCGACGCCAGCCTGGCGAAGTCGGTGTGTGCGGGCCGGAGCGCCGCGTGGCCGAAATCGATCGCCTTGACGAGGCCACCGTCGATCATCCAGTTGCGCGGATGCCAGTCCCCGTGCGTCGGCACCACGAGCGACGGCGGCGCGGGCCAGGTCTCGACGTGCCCGACGAGCCGCTCGACGTCGCCCGCCTCGATCCTGTGCGGCCCCCGCAGCCACCCGAGCGACTCCTCGCGCTGGCGACGCTCGAACGCGCCGTCGTCGAGCGTGCCCGACTGCCCGTGCAGGCGAGCGAGCAACTCCCCCGCCTGCCGGTACGACTCCGAGTCGCCCTCGGCAGCGCCGCCCTCCACCAACTCCCCCGCCAGGAACTCGACGGCCAACAGCTTGGCCTCCGCGTGCCCGCGGAACATCCTCGGCGCCCTGCCGATCGACGCCAGGATCGGCACCCACTGCTCGTACGCGCGGAGCTCGCGCGGCATGTGATGGTCGGTGGCGTTGCCGGCCTTGACGATGAACCGTCCCCGCTGCTTGGACTCGACCTGCAGGACCGTGGTGCCGGTGAGGCCCCAGCTTCGGTCCGCGACGACGCGTGCGTCGGGCAGCCAGAGCTCCAGCAGCTCTCGCTGGAACGGTGACAAGGACGCGTGCTCAGATGCCATGGACCCAGTGTATGGAGCACGGGACAGCATGTGGACCCGTCGCCAACCGGGGCCGGAACTGGTTAGTCTCGGGCCCACGCTATTTGAGAGGTCAACCATGTCCGTCCTCGATCCGATCCGCCCCGACGACTACCTGGCTACCGCACTGTCCTCCGCGCAGTGGCTGCGCAGCGTCAAGCACACCACCGACGCCGGTGCGCACTGGCCGCTGGAACCCGACGCCGAGCCGGCCTACGACACCAGCCTCCAGATCGGCACCGCGGGCACGATCATCTTCCTGCTCGAGCTCGCCGACGCGACCGGTGACGACGAGGTGCTCGCGGAAGCGGTCGAGGCCGGGCGGCAGCTGCTCCACCTCGAGGATGCCGACACTCCCCCGGAGCCCTCGTTCTGGATCCCCGGCGCCGACGTCTCGCTGCACCTCGGGCGGGCAGGCAAGGCGCACGCCATGCTCGAACTCGCCCGTGCCAGCGGCGACGAGACCTTCCGCGACGCCGCCCGCCGCTGGAGCGACGAGCTCCTCGAGTCCAGCCAGCACGACGACGGCGTCTACTGGGCGGACCAGCCCGCGCTCATCGCCGACGGCGGGGTCGCCCTCCACCTGCTGCGCGCAGCCGAGGTGTCGGGCGACGGGCGCTACCGCGACGTCGCCGTCGAAGCCCTCCGGCACATCGCCTCCCGCGCCGAGGCGGACCCGCGCGGCGGCATCCGCTGGCACGCGCTCGACCCCACGAGCCTTGGCGCCGCCGAGGGCACCGTCTGGCCCAACTTCGAACTCGGCACCGCCGGCGTCGCCTACGCGCTCGCCCGCGGCTACGAGGCCACCGGCGACCAAGCACTCCTCGATGCCGCGCTCGCCGGGGCCGAGCACATCCGCTCCATCGCCGTCGTCGACGGCGACGCCGCGCTGGTGGCCTACCGTGAGCCCGACATGACGGACCTCCACTACCTGGGCGCCTGCCACGGCCCCGTCGGCACCACCAGGCTCTTCCACCTGCTGCACCGGATCACCGGCGACAGCCAGCACTCGGAGTGGGTGGAGAAGCTCTTCAACGGCGTCGCGGCCACCGGCGCCCCCGACCGCCACTCCCCCGGCTACTGGCAGAACTCGACGCTGTGCTGCGGCACCGCCGGGTTCGTCCACTGGGGCGTCGGCCTCTGGGCCGCGACCGGCGAGCAGCGGTACCTCGACTTCGCCCGCCGCGCCGGCGACAAGCTGCTCGGCGACACCTTCACCGCCGACGGCGGCCCCGTGCGCTGGTACGACGCGTTCACGCGGACGCAGCCCGACGTCGTCTCCGCGCAGACCGGCCTGGTCGGGGGCAACGCCGGCAATGCGTTCGCGCTCCTCCATCTCCACAAGGCGCTCCGCGGCGAGAACGCCCGCTACCGGCTCCCCGACG
>JAAYZP010000141.1 GCA_012514785.1 Propionibacterium sp.
CCCGTCACCGAGGCTGACGAGGCGCTGGCCCTGGACAGCCTGCGTGAGGACGTCACCCGGGAGCAGTTCTACTTCGTCATGGCCGACCGGTTCGCCAACGGCGACCCGACCAACGACACCGCGGGGATCGAGGGCGACCGTCTTGCCCACGGCTTCGACCGGACGGACAAGGGGTTCTTCCACGGCGGTGACCTCGCCGGGATCATGGACCGGCTCGACTACATCCAGGGGCTGGGCACCACGGCCATCTGGCTGACCCCGAGCTTCAAGAACCGGCCCGTCCAGGGGAGTGGTGAGGACGCGTCCGCCGGCTACCACGGCTACTGGGTCACGGACTTCACCCAGATCGACCCCCACCTCGGGACCAACGAGGAGATGGGCGAGCTGATCGACGCGGCTCACGCCCGCGGGATGAAGGTCTACTTCGACATCATCACCAACCACACCGCGGACGTCATCGACTACGCCGAGGGGAAGTACGGCTACGTCGACAAGGCGAGCGAGCCCTACCGGGACGCGGCCGGCAACGCCTTCGACGACCGCGACTACGTCGGCAAGCCGTTCCCGCTGCTGGACCCGGAGACCTCGTTCCCCTACACGCCGGTCTTCCGCAGCGACGAGGATGCGAGCCTCAAGGTCCCGGAGTGGCTCAACGACCCGACGATGTACCACAACCGCGGCGACTCGACGTGGGCCGGGGAGTCGAACACGTACGGCGACTTCATCGGGCTGGACGACCTCTTCACGGAGCGCGAGGAGGTGGTCGAGGGCATGATCGAGATCTACTCCGCATGGGCCGACTTCGGCATCGACGGCTTCCGGATCGACACGGTCAAGCACGTCAACCTGGAGTTCTGGCAGGAGTTCAGCCCCCGCGTGCTCGAGGCCGCGCGCGAGAACAACAGCGACTTCTTCATGTTCGGCGAGGTCTTCGACGGCAACCCCGAGTACGTCTCCACGTTCACGACGGAGGGCCGCCTGCAGTCCGCGCTCGACTTCCCGTTCCAGGGGCGGGCGATCGAGTATGCCGCCGGCAATCCGACGACGTTCGTCCGCGACCTGTTCGCCGCCGACGACCACTACACCGACCACGATTCCAACGCCTACCAGCTCGCCACCTTCACCGGGAACCACGACATGGGGCGCGCGGCGATGATGCTGGCGAACCAGGGCTTCACCGGCGACGAGCTGCAGGCGCGCGTCGAGCTCGCCAACGAGCTGATGTTCCTCACCCGCGGCCACCCGGTGGTCTACTACGGCGATGAGCAGGGCCTCGTCGGTGCCGGCGGCGACAAGGACGCGCGCCAGAGCCTGTTCGCCACGCAGGTGGCGCAGTACGCCGGGGAGCCCGTGATCGGCGGCCCCACCGGCGCGCGGGACCGCTACGACACCGGCCATCCGCTCTACCGGCAGATCGCCGACCTCGCAGGACTCCGCGACGACCACCCCGCGCTCGTCGACGGCGCCCAGCTGCACCGCTACGCCAGCAACGAGGCCGGGCTCTACGCCTTCAGCCGCATCGCGGCCGGCGAGAACGTCGAGTACGTCGTCGTCGGCAACAACGCTGCGGAGTCGATGCGGGCGAGCATCCCGACGTTCGGCGGCGAGTTCACGACGATCCACGGCGGCTCCGGCACGCGCTCGGCCGACGCGTCGGGCAGGGTCGACGTCGAGGTCCCGGCACTCGGCACCCTGGTGCTCCGCGCCGCCGCCCCGCTGCCCGGCCGCACGGACGCGCCGTCGGTCTCGCTCGTCTCGCCGCAGGCGGGAGGTGTGGTGGGCGGCCGTGCCGAGATCGCGGCGTCGGTGCCCGAACAGGACTTCGTGCAGGCGACGTTCGCCTGGCGCCCCACCGGCACCCAGGAATGGCGGGTCATCGGCACCGACGACAACGCCCCCTATCGCGTCTTCCACGACGTGGACGACCTCGCCGACGGCACGCTCGTCGAGTACCGCGTCGTGCTCAAGGACTCCAGCGGCAACCTCTCCGCCAGCTCCAGCTACGCCATCGTCGGCGAGGCCCCCGGCGGCGGGGGCGGGGGCGTCGACCCGGTCGGCCCCGTCGAGCAGCCCGACGCCGTATCCGTGCCCGGCAGCCACAACACGGCGATGGGCTGCGAAGGGGACTGGCAGC
>JAAYZP010000142.1 GCA_012514785.1 Propionibacterium sp.
TAGCAGTGCGGCGAGTTCGTGGGTGCAGAACTCGGAGATGAGGGGGCAGCCGTTGCCGCCGACGGGGAGGAGTTTCTCGGTGAGTTCGGGCAGGATCGTGGCGTACTCACCCGAGCTGTCCGAGACGCGGTATTGGACGGCGAGATCCACCAGTGCCTCCAGCTTCGCGGCCTCCGCCGCGCGCTCCCCGACGAGGGCTACACGGAACCGTTCAGCGGCTGCGACAGTGGTGGTTTGCATGTCTCTTATTATAGCTCAACTGTGGGTCATTTCATAGATGGCTAGGGCGTTTATCCCGGGTTTCTTGGCCAGTGTTCTGCGCATGCTGGGGGTGGTTTCGACCCTCACGGAGCTCCTTCGTCGCGCCGTGAGCTCAACCATCTAGGGCCACCAGATGGTTGAAGGGTCGAAACTGACGTCAGCGCGCGCTGGAACCTGCTTCCTGCGCAAGTCCGGGGTGGTTTCGACGGACGCTCGCTGCTCAACCATCAAGAGCCACTTGCTGGTTGAGCTCGCCCGCGACGGAGGAGCTGGCGATGGTCGAAACCAACCCCAGCGCCCGCTGAGACCTAGCCCCCGCACGAGCGCAGGGTGGTTTCGCCGAGCATCCAAACCACGTCGCCGGACACGCGGCAGGTGCCGGCCATACGATGGAGGAACACCATCTTCACCGGAGGACTCCGTGCACCGAGGCATCGCGAACCTGCCCGCCCGTATCGAGAAAACCCTGCGCGAACGGCTCCAGCGTTCGCTGCACGTGGCGCGCACGCCGGCCCGGGTCACCGCCCGCGAACTGCCCGGCGAGCCGCTCCCCTTCGACGAGGCCACCGGCGGCGAGTTTGTCGACTTCCCCGTCGGCACCCGCTGGGGCCGGCCGTGGGGCACGACGTGGCTGCGGATCGAGGCCGTGGCCCCGCCGGTGCTGGAGGGGCACCGTCGCGAGCTCGTGATCGACCTCGGCTTCGACGGCGGCACCCCCGGCTTCCAGAGCGAGGGCCTCGCCTACGACGTCGAGGGCCGCGTGATCAAGGGCGTCGAGCCGCGCACCACCCATCTGCCGTTCCCCGACGACGTCGCCCCCGGCGCGACGTGGACGGTGTTCGTCGAGGCCGCATCGAATCCGCACCTGGTGTCCAACCCCTCCCCCGATCAGCCCGACATGGGGCTGCTCGGCGACCTCGCGACGGCGCCCGACCGGCTCCTCTACGAGTTCCGGTGCGCCGACGCCGCACTGCTCGACATGGAGGTGTTCGCGCTGATGCTCGACGTGCAGGTGCTGGACGAGCTGCGCATCGAGCTCCCCGAGCACTCGCCGCGGCGCGCCCAGATCCTCCAGGGCCTCTCGGACGCGATCGACGAGCTCTCCCCCGGCCCTGTCGCCCCGAACGCGTCGGCGGCCCGCGCCCGGCTCCGCCCCCTGCTCGACGCCCCCGCCGAGGCCTCCGCGCACCGCATCACCGGCGTCGGGCACGCGCACATCGACTCCGCCTGGCTGTGGCCGGTGCGCGAGACCAGGCGCAAGTGCGCGCGCACGTTCTCGAACGTGCTGGAGCTCATCGACGACTACCCGGAGTTTGTATTCGCCTGCTCCTCCGCTCAGCAGTACGCGTGGGTCAAGGAGGACCAGCCCGAGCTCTACGCGCGGATCCGGGAGGCGGTGACCGGTGGCCGGTTCGTGCCGGTGGGCGGGATGTGGGTGGAGCCGGACACCAACATGCCCGGCCCCGAGGGGCTCGTCAGGCAGTTCACGCTCGGCACGCGGTTCTTCGAGGAGGAGTTCGGCATCGCGGGCAGCGAGGTGTGGCTGCCGGACTCGTTCGGCTACTCCGCCGCGCTGCCGCAGATCGCCCGGCTCACGGAGAAGCGCTACCTGCTCAGCCAGAAGATGAGCTGGAGCCGGACCAACCGGTTCCCGCACACCACGTTCTGGTGGGAGGGGCTCGACGGGTCGCGCGTGTTCACCCACTTCCCGCCCTGCAACGCGTACAACACCGCGCTGACGGGGGCGGAGCTCGCGAAGAGCGCCCGCCAGTACGCGGAGCACGGGCGCGCCAACTCCTCGATCATGCCGTTCGGCTACGGCGACGGCGGCGGCGGGCCCACCCGGGAGATGGTGGAGATCGCGCGGCGGACGGCTGATCTGGAGGGTTCCCCGAAGGTGAGCCTCGACGCACCCGAGGCGTTCTTCGTCGCCGCCGAGGAGGAGTACCCGCAGGCGCCGGTGTGGGTGGGCGAGATGTACCTGGAGCTGCACCGCGGCACGTACACGAGCCAGATCGCGATGAAGCAGGGCAACCGTGCGACGGAGTACCTGCTCACCGAGGCCGAGCACTGGGCCGCGCAGGCCGCGATCGAGGCCGGGGTCACGTACCCCTACGACGAGTTCGACGCGCTCTGGCAGGAGAACTCGCTGCTGCAGTTCCACGACATCCTGCCCGGCACGTCGATCGCGTGGGTGCACCGCGAGGCGCGCGAGCAGTACGCCGAGCTGGCGCGTCGCGCACGGGCGATCACCGACGGCGCGCTGGCGGCCCTCGCGGGCGACGGCGCCGGCCCGGTGTGGCTCAACCCGGCGCCCGTCCCGCAACGGGGCCTGCTGGCGTTCGGCTCCGGGGTCCCCGCGGAGCACCCGCCCGTGACCGTCACACACGACGAGGACGGGACCGTGCTCGACAACGGCATCGTCGTCGTGCGCATCGACGGTCGCGGGCTGGTGGTCTCGGCCGTCGACGTCGCCACCGGGCGCGAGGCGCTCGCCGGTCCTGCGAACCTGCTCCAGCTCCACCCGGACCTGCCAACCCGCTACGACGCCTGGGACATCGAGGACTACTACCGCAACCGCGTCGAGGACCTCACCGAGCACACCGCGATCGGGGTCCGGCTGGACGACCCGCACGCGCCGTCGGTGGTGGTCAGCCGCCGGTTCGGGGACTCGCGGGCGGTGCAGACGATGACGTTGCGCGCCGGCGAGCGTCGGCTGGACTGCGAGACATGGCTCGACTGGCAGGAGCCGCAGCACCTGCTCAAAGTGGCGTTCCCGACGACGGTGCACACGCATTCGGTGCTGTGCGAGACGCAGTTCGGGCATCTGGAGCGGCCCGTGCACCGCAACACGAGCTGGGACGCGGCGAAGTTCGAGATCTGCGCGCACCGCTTCGTGCACGTGGCGGAGCCGGGCTTCGGGGTCTCGATCGTCAACCGCGCCACCTACGGCCACGACGTGTCCCGCCCGGAGTCGGGCGACTCCCGGGGGCCGTTACCGACGACGGTGCGCCTCACCCTGGCGCGCGGGCCGGTGCACCCCGACCCGTTCACGGACCGGGGTGAGCACACGTTCCACTACGGGTTGGCCGTCGGCACCGACGTCGCGGACGCCGTCGAGGAGGGCTGGCGGATGGTGATGCCGCCCCGTGAGGTCGAGGGCCCGCTGCCGCCGCCGCTCGTGACCGCCGGCGACGGGGTGAGCATCACCGCAGTGAAACTGGCCGACGACCGCTCCGGTGACATAATCGTGCGCTGCCACGAAGCCCTGGGGCGTCGGACGACGGCGGCACTCCGCTTCTCGCGTTCGGTGGCGTCGGCGGAAGTGGTCAACCTGCTGGAGCGGCAGGACGGGGAGTCCGAGCTGCTCACGGAGTTGGCGATCGACGGCGACGTCGCGCGCGCCCCGCTCGGGCCGTTCCAGATCCTGACGTTGCGCGTGCGGTTGGCATCGGACGTCTGAGTTCCATACCCGTTGCTGGTTGAGCAGCGAAAGGAGAAGGTTTCGACACTTCGACCATCGCGGCCTCGTCCCTCGCCCGCGAGCTCAGTGACCACCACGCCGCAGGGCTGACGCCCGGCGGCAGCTCAACCAGCAATGGGTCCGGCGGCTGCTCCTAGTTTCCCGTCGGGGGCGGGCCCGGCCGCGGCCGATCGGTGGGCTTCACCGTCGGCGTCGGCTCGGGCGAAGGCGAAGGCGAGACTGTCGGCGTCGGCGAAGGAGTCGGCGTCGGGCTCGGTTCGGGCACCTCGTCGCCCTGCGGCGCCACGAACACGGCCACCGTGCGGGCCGGGACGTTCGCCGTCGCACTCGCAGCGTCCCACGACGATCCCTTCACCACCTCGTCCGCGCCCTGTGCCTGGATCGCGGAGAGCTCCAGCTCCACGCCCTCCAGCCCCGGCACCTGCTGCGCCAGCTCCTCGCCCGAGGCGTTGAACACCACGACGACGTGCTCGAGCGCGTCGTCGACGTCCTCATCGACGGTGTCGTCGATGTGCATGACGATGACCTGCTCCCCGCCCAGCTCCGTGCCGGAGACGGGGAAGCTGAGCTTCTCGCGGATCAGGTCCGGATCACCCAGACGGAACAGCGGAGTGCTGTGCCGCAGCCGGAGCAGGTCGAGCGCCATGGCGTGCGCCTGCTCGATGTCCTGGCCGCCCGGCTTCAGCGCGGGATCCGCCAGCAGCGGCTGCATGATGTCCCACTTGTCGCCGTTCTTGTCCTCCGGCGGCAGGCCGCGGCCGAAGCCGTTGTCGGTCATCGTCCAGTCGAGCAGGTTGAACCAGTCGCCCGAGTCGTACGAGTCGCGGTCGAGGCTCTTGCTGCGCAGCAGGTCGCTGCCCGCGTGCCAGAACGACACCGACTGCGACAGCGCCGTCGTCGACAACGCCAGCGAGTTCATCCGCACCCGGTCCGCCATCGGCATGTCCATGGGCAGCTTGAAGGTGAGGATGTCGAACAGCGTCTCGTTGTCGTGCGCGTCGACGTAGTTCACCACCTCGTCCGGGTGACTGGCGTAGCCGGCGGGGCTGCCGTTGTAGTCGATCTCCTCGCCCGTGACGACGACGCCCGATTCCTGACTGCGCAACTCGAAGTCCCGCAGATTCCCCGCGAGGCCGATCTGCACCAGGTCGAGGTCGTTGGCGTCCTCGCCCCCGCTCGCAAAGCCCAGGTCCGTGCGCGGGTCGTCGTCGAACGGCCCGCCGCCGCGGGCGCCGTCGCGAAGCCGGTCGTTGAACGTCGCGATCGACGTGCCGTCCAGCTGACCCTGGATGGCCTGCGTGAAGCGGGCGTTGTCAGCGACCTCGCCGAAGTCCCAGCCCTCGCCGTAGAGCGTGATCTGCGAACCGTCGACGCCGTCGCGCTCCACCGTGAGCTCGTCGA
>JAAYZP010000143.1 GCA_012514785.1 Propionibacterium sp.
CCTGCGCGACGAATCGCTGGTCCGCGATCACCATGTCGAACCGTACCCCAGGTGCGTGTTCGGCGAGCAGTTCGATGTGGTGGGAAGCCGTGAAACCGGAGGTCTCGTCGGCCGGCGCGATGTTGAGGACGAGGATGCGCTGGGCACTGGTCTCCCCCAGCGCCGCCAGCAGGTCGGGCACCAGCAGGTGCGGAATGACCGACGTGAACCACGACCCGGGGCCGAGCACGACGGCGTCCGCCTCGAGGATCGCCTCCACCGCCTCGGGGCGGGCCGGCGGGTTCTCGGGCACGATTCGCACGGCCTGGACGGTGGCGCGGGCCTTGGCCACCGTCGCCTGCCCGGTGAGGGTGTTGAGCTCGTCGGGCGCGAACGGGTCGAGCCCCATCACGTCGGCCTCGATCTCGAGGGGGACGGAGCTCATCGGCAGCACCCGCCCGCGGGTGCGGAGCAGGTCGCCCACCATGTCGAGCGCGGCGACCTCGTCGCCCAGCTGCTGCCACATGCCCGCGATGAGCAGGTTGCCGATGGCGTGCCCGGCCAGCGGCCCGTCGCCCTTGAAGCGCGCCTGCAGGACGCTCGCCCACGAGCGACCCACCTGGTCGTCGCTGCAGAGCGCGGCGAGCGCCATCCGCAGGTCGCCCGGCGGGAGGATGTCGAACTCCTCGCGCAGCCGGCCGGAGGATCCGCCGTCGTCGGCGACGGTGACCACCGCGGTGAGCCGGTCGGTCACCCGTCGCAGCGCTGTCAGGGACGCGGAGAGCCCGTGGCCCCCGCCGAGGGCCACGACCTTGGGCAGCTCTGGCAGCGTCGTCATTCCTTGCCCAGATCCCGGTGGAGGACGGTGTTCGGGACGCCTCGCTCGCCGAGCCGACGTCGGAGCTCCTCGCTCATGGCCGTCGAGCGGTGCTTGCCGCCGGTGCAGCCGATCGCGAGGGTGACCTGACGCTTGCCCTCGGCGAGGTAGCCGGGGCTGATGGTGCCGATCACGGACTCGATGTTGCCCAGCAGCTCCTGCGCGGCCTGGTGTTTCAACACGTAGGTGGCGACGTCGCGGCTGAGGCCGGACTTGGGGCGGAGTTCGGGGATCCAGAAGGGGTTGGGCAGGAAGCGCACGTCGAAGACGAGGTCGGCGTCTATGGGCAGCCCGTGCTTGAACCCGAAGCTCATGATCGAGACCGACAGCTGGTCGGTGTGCTCGTCGCCGAAGTGGTTGGCGATGCGCTGCACGAGCTGGCGGGCGCTGAGGCGGGACGTGTCGACGACGATGTCGGCCGCGGCGCGGAGGTCAGCCAGCAGGTGGCGCTCCTTGTCGATGCCGTCCATCAGGCGACCCTGGCCCTGGAGCGGCAGCGGGCGCCGGCTCGATTCCTGGCGCTGGACGATCACGTCGTCGTCGGCTTCCAGGTAGACGAGGGCGAGTTTGCTGGTGTGCGAGCGCAGGTGGGCGATCGCGTTCGGCAGCTGCTCGAAGAATACGCGCGTGCGCACATCGGCGACGACGGCGAGGCGGTCGACGTCGAACCCTGTGACGGTGTCGGCCAGCGACGGGAGCATGACGGGTGGCAGGTTGTCGACTACGTACCAACCCAGGTCCTCCATGGCGTGGGCGGCCGTCCGCCGACCCGCACCCGAGAGCCCGGTGATGATTGCGACTTCACTGACCATGCCGACCAGCCTAGCCCCGAACGCTCCCCCGCCCCGGTGGATCAGCGGAGTCCACGCTCCCCCGCTCGACGACGCCGCGGGCGTGCAGGGCCTCGCCGGTGGACTGCGCGTAGGCCACGGCCCCCACGACGGCGGGCACGATCAGCGACAGCACGTTGCCGTCGCGGCCGCGGGCCCGGGCGGCGTCGCGCACCTCGGCGAACGAGCCCAGCAGGAACGGGATCGAGCGGACCATGATCGCCACGGCGAGCGCCACCTGGTCGGGATCGACGCGCACCCACCTCAGCGGGCGCAGCCCGGCGGCGAGGGCGTCGAGGAGGTCGGGGGTGCTGGTGGTGAGCGTGAGCATCCGGGACGCGAGGACGGCCAGCAGCACGTTGCCGGGCGAGGTGACAGCCTGGTCGAACCGGAGCGTGACGACCTGGTACACCGCGAGGATCGCGAGCAGGATCCACAGCATGGATCCGATGTTCAGCGCGCGGCGCACCGTGATCCCCGAGGAGCCCAGCAGCGCCAGGACGAGCACGAGGCTGGCCAGCGTGAACCACCACTGCCAGAGGACCAGCGCGGGGATGGTGAGGGCGAGCAGCAGGAGGTACTTCCAGCCGGCGCCCAGCCGGAACAGCCAGCCGTCCTGCGGCTGGTAGAGCCCCAGCAGGCTGGCGTGGACGTTCATGCCATCAGCCGGACGTAGTGGGCGAGCGCGGGCGCGGGTTCGTCGTCGGCGACGACGCGGCCGCCGTCGACCACGAGGACCCGGTCCGCGATCCGGGCGAAGTCGAGGTCGTGGGTGGAGAAGATCACCTGCTGCTCGAGGCGCGCGAATACGCCCTCCAGCGCGCTCCTGTTGCGCAGGTCCAGCAGCGTGGTGGGTTCGTCGGCGACGATGATGCTGGGCTCGACGGCGAGCACGCTGGTGAGCGCGACGAGTTGCCGCTCCCCGCCGGAGAGGTCGTAGATGGACTGGTGCGCCACGTGCCCGATGCCGCGCTCGTCGAGGAGTTCGCGGGCCCGGGCCATGCGCCCGGACCGGCCGGGCACGACGGAGCGCAGGCTGAGCTCGATGTCCTCGACCGGCGTCGACATCAGCAGCTGCATCAGCGGGTCGGTGAAGATGAAGCCCACGAGGGCGCGGACCCGCTTGCCGTCGGCGACGGTGTCGTGCCCGTGGACCCGGACGGTGCCGTGGGTGGGCGTGCGGAGCCCGTTGAGGAGCCGTAGCAGGGTGGACTTGCCGGACCCGTTGGCCCCGACGACGGCGATGCGGTGCTCGGCGAGGTCGAGGGTGACGTCGTCGAGGAGCACCTTCTCCGGGTCACCGCGGCGGATGGCGGGCACGGCGACGCGGACGTCGTCGAGTGTGATCATCGGGGCAGCAGTCTAGCGGTGCAGCAGCCGCGGGAACGCCTTGTAGATCGCATAGGCGACAAGCACCGCGATGACAGACTTGATGACGTCGCCCGGCCAGTAGACGAGGTCGGCGAGCCACACGTCGCCGAAGCTGCTGCCCGTGGCGCGGGCGATCCCGAGCGTGCCAAGCGGGTAGGTGATGGTGACCCGGCAGGCGATCAGCACGAGGAACAGCCAGATCGGGGTCCGCGCGCTGGTGCCGCGGGCGGTGACGGCGCGGGCGAGGAAGCCGACCACCACGACGGTCACGAGGAACGCGACGAGGTAGCCCGCCGTCGGGCCTGCCCAGACCGCGAGGCCGGCCTTACCCCCGGCGAACACGGGTAGTCCGGCGGAGCCCACGAGCAGGTACAGCGCGACGGCGGCCAGCCCCCGCCAGGGGCCGAGGCAGAGGCCGGTGATCGAGATCGCGAGGGTCTGCAGCGTGATCGGCACCCCGAAGCCGCCCAGCGGAATCGCCGGCATGAGCGACATCGCGGCGATGAGTGCCGCGAAGACGGCGACGTGGGCGAGGTCGGCGGCGTGGAACGCGCGGGTGCCCGACGGCGTGACGGTGGTCATGGCGCCATTAAACACCAGCCTTTGAACAGTGTTCAAATCAGGCGCCCCGTCGACTTAGTGAACCTGTGCTCCCAGTGACCAGCGCCCGTTCACAAAGTCCCCGCGCCTACTCGCTGCGGAGCGCCTCCACCGGGTCCTTCCGCGACGCCGCCGACGACGGGATCAGCCCCGCCACGAACGACAGCACCATGCTGATCCCGATCAGTAGCAGCGCCGGCTGCCAGGGCAGGATGGCCACGTTCTCGACGCCGAACCGCGCGTACACGATGGCGTTGGCCGGGATCGTCAGCAGGAGCGTGATGAGGATGCCCAACACTCCCGCCACGAAGCCGACGATGAGCGTCTCGGCGTTGAACACTCGCCCGATGTCGCCCTTGCTGGCGCCGACGGCGCGCAGGATTCCGATCTCCTTGCGCCGCTCCAGCACCGAGATGTACGTGATGATGCCGATCATGATCGAGGAGACCACGAGTGAGATGGCCACGAAGGCGATCAGCACGTAACTGATCATGTTGACGATGTCGGTGACCGAGCTCATCAGCGCGCCGACGATGTCGGTGTAGGTGATCACCTGGTCCTCCTGGCCGCGATCGCGCTGGTCCTGGTTGTAGTCGTCGAGGATCTGCACGATCTCGGCCTTGGACTCGAAGTCGATCGGGTAGAGGTCGATCTGCGACGGAGAGTCGAAGTCGGCGTAGCCGAGGATGCGCAGGTTGCGCTCGTAGGTGGCCTCCTCGCCCGGGCTCATCGACATCATCAGCTGGGTCAGCTCGTCCGGGTCGAGGTTGAACTGGAACGCCTCCGCGAAGGCCTCCTCGTCGATGCTCATCGCCTGCGACATGTTCTCGGCCAGCTGACCCATCGTCGACTCCATGGCGGCGCCGATCTGGGATTGCAGCGCGGCGCCGATCTGGGCGCCCACCTGGTCGGTGTAGACGGCCATGACCTGCTGCATGTAGTCGCCGATCGCGGCCTGGAGCTGGCGCTCCAGCGGTGCGGTGTCGATGCCGATGCCCGTGCTCGCGAGCGCGGCCCCGCCCTCGGGGGAGGCGAGGAACAGCGGCAGCGTGGTGGCGACGTCGAG
>JAAYZP010000144.1 GCA_012514785.1 Propionibacterium sp.
GCCCCGACGGCGAGGCCCACAGGCCGCCCCAAGCCGGGCCTGCCAAGCACCGGTCGCTGACCGGACCAGCCGCTTAGCCGTGTCGTTCTGCACCATGCGTGGTGCAGAACGACACGGCTAAGCCATTTCCGGGCAGGGGAGCCCCTACGCGTCGTCGCGGAGCGCGTTGTGCCCGCCCGAGATGTCGTCCAACGCGGAGATGATCGGCGGCACCAGCCGCTTGCCCTCGATCTCCATGATCTCGTCGAGGTGCTCCAGCGTGCGCGGCCCGACGAGCGCCGTCGCCACCTGCGGCGCGTCGCGCGCCCAGATGAGCGCCACCTGCGTCGGCGTGAGTCCGAGGCCCTGCGCGGCGTGGGAGACCGCGTCGACGATCGCGGCCGAGCGCGGCTGCAGGTAGGGCTCCAGGAACCAGCCGAAGTGCTGCGACCCGGCCCGCGAGCCGTGCGGCACCTTGCCGCCGCGGTACTTCCCCGTCAACGCCCCGCGCCCCAACGCGCTCCACGCCACGAGCCCGAGCCCATGATGCTGCGCTGCCCCGACGACCTCCACCTCGGCCCTGCGCGCTAGGAGCGAGTACTCGATCTGCACCGACGACAGGCTCACCCGGCCGGGCAGCGCGGCCTGCCAGGTGGCCGCCGTCGCCGTCTGCCAGCCCACGTAGTTCGACACCCCGACGTAGCGCACCAGCCCCCGCTGCACCGCCGAATCCGCGGCGGCGAGCGTCTCCTCGAGCGGCGCGTCGCCCCAGGCATGGAACTGCCACAGGTCCACATGGTCCGTGTTGAGCCGCCGCAGCGAGTTCGTGAGATCGTCCAGCAGGGCGCCGCGGGACGTGTCGATCACCCGCTTCCCGTCGCGCACGACGAACCCCGCCTTCGTCGCGATGACGACCTCGTCGCGCGGCATCCCCCGCGACAGCGCCGAGCCGATGATCTTCTCCGCGACGCCGCCGCCGTACGCGGGCGCGGTGTCCACGAAGTTGCCGCCGCCTGCCACGAAGGACTCCAGCAGGCGACGCGCGGTGCTCGGGTCCACATCGCGGCCCCACGCCATCGTCCCCAGCCCGATGGGGGAGACGTGCAGACCTGATGTGCCGAGCGCGCGAAGTTCCATACCCTCCAGCTTAGGCAGTCAGGACCCCGGTGAGGATGAGGCCCGCGACGACCGCCGCGGCGATCAGGCGGTAGATCACGAAGATCTTGAAGCTGTGCGTGGAGATGTAGCGCAGCAGCCAGGAGATCACCGCGTAGCCGACGAAGAACGAGATCACGGTGGCGAGGATGGTTGGCCCCCACGCGGTGGCGGTGCCGTCGGCGCCGATGTCCTTCAGCTTGTACAGCCCCGACCCGAACACCGCGGGCACCGCGAGCAGGAATGCGTAGCGGGTCGCCGTCGGCCGGTCGTAGCCGAGGAACAGCCCACCGGAGATCGTCGCGCCCGAGCGGGATACCCCGGGGATCAGCGCGGCCGCCTGGAAGAAGCCCAGCGCGATGCCGTGCCGCCACGTCAGCTGCTCCAGCTGGCGGGAGTTCTCGGCGCCCCGGCGGTCCGCGATGGCGAGCACGATGGCCACGCCGGCGAGCATCGCGACGGTGATCCACAGGTTCCGAAGCGACGTGTCGATCGCGTCCTGGAACAGCAGGCCCAACACCACGATCGGGACCGAGCCGATGATGACCAGCCATCCAACGCGCACGTCCGGGTCGTCCTTGGGTACCTTCCCGGCCAACGCCAGACACCACCGCTTGATGATGCGCGTGATGTCCTTCCAGAAGAACACCAGCACCGCGGTCTCCGTGCCCAGCTGCGTCACGGCCGTGAAGGCGGCACCCGGGTCCCGGCCGTCGAAGAACAGCTGCCCGATGATCGAGACGTGAGCGCTCGAGGAGATCGGCAGAAACTCGGTGAGCCCCTGCACGATGCC
>JAAYZP010000145.1 GCA_012514785.1 Propionibacterium sp.
CCCCCGACGGCCGGTCGGATCGAGGTGCACGGCCGGAT
The DNA here is from genome assembly GCA_012514785.1 of Propionibacterium sp. Taxonomy (GTDB): domain Bacteria; phylum Actinomycetota; class Actinomycetes; order Propionibacteriales; family Propionibacteriaceae; genus Arachnia. The sequence continues at coordinate 39 of JAAYZP010000145.1, forward strand.
CAGTGCACTACTGGCGCTCGGCGTCGGCTTCAACCCGAACCTCTCCGGCCGCGAGAACGTCATCCTGGGAGGGCTGGCCAACGGGCTGACACGGGTTCAGGTCAACGAGCGGGCCGATGAGATTGCCGAGTTCTCCGAGCTCGGTGACTTCATGGAGCTGCCGATCCGGACCTACTCCTCGGGTATGCGCTCCAAACTGGCCTTCGCCGTGTCCGTGCACATGGACCCCGACATCCTGATGATCGACGAGGCGCTCTCCGCGGGCGACGCCGCCTTCAAGAAGAAGGCCGCCGACAAGATGCACGAGCTGATGGAGTCGGCGCGCGCGATGTTCCTCGTCTCGCACGCCCTCGGCAGCATCAAGGAGCTGTGCAACAGAGCCATCTGGCTGCACAAGGGTCGGCTGATGATGGAGGGCGAGCCGACTGAGGTCATCACCGCGTACACGAAGTTCCTTCAGGTGGGGGAGGACGCGTTCACCTTCGAGGATCTATGAGCGAGGCGACCGACGTCAGCGTCGTCACCTCAGGTCACGACGTCGCCGACGCCCGGCTGCATCGCCTCGTGCTGTCCCTGCAGCGGGTCGGGCTCGACGTCGAGGTCCTCGGGTTGGGTGACCCGGACGGAGGGCCGCAGGGGTGCGTGGTGCGCACCTGGGAACGCCCCTCGATCTGGACCCGTCCGCTGCTGGCCAGCCGGGTCGCCGCCGCAGCGCGCGGAGAGGTCATCATCGCCCTCGATCCAGACTCGCTCGTCGCGGCTCGCCTCCGGGCCGGGCCAGGCCGAGTCGTGGTCGCAGACGTGCACGAGGACTACGCCCGGCTGCTCGCCGACCGGGCCTGGGCTCGGGGCCTGAGTGTCCCGCTCGCTCGCGCCCTGACCTCGATCGCGACCCACGTGGCGGCGCGGGCATCGCTGACGCTGGTCGCCGACGACGCGCTGCCGCCGCGGCGGGCGAAGAAGCGCCTGGTCGTCCCCAACCATCCACTGCACTGGCCGGCGGACACGCTCGCACCCCTCGATGCCAGCCCTCGGGCAGCATATGTCGGCGATCTGCGGGCCAGCCGCGGGCTGTTCGAGATGCTGGACGTCATCGCGGAGCTCCCGAACTGGCGTCTGGACCTCGTCGGTCCGGTCCGGCCCAGCGATGCTTCCGAGCTGTCCGAACGGCTCGCCGGAGGACTGGGCGACCGGGTCCGGCTGCATGGCCGGCAGCCGCCCGGGCGCGCGTGGAGTCTCGCTTCTGGCGCGTGGGTGGGGCTGGCGCTGCTCGACGACACCCCAGCCTTCCGGCGCGCGGTTCCGAGCAAGCTCTACGAGTACCTCGCCTGGGGGCTGGTACCCGTGGTGTCCGACCTGCCGCGCCAGCGGGAGTTCATCGCCGACGTGGGAACCGGCATCACGGTCGACAGCGTCGCCGACGCCCAGCAGGCGTTGCGCGACCTTGCGGACCGTCCAGACCTGGTCCGGGCCAGCCGGCAGCGCGGTGCCGACTGGGCGCGTCGCCAGATGGGCGACGCCGGCGCCTACCGAACGGCAGCCGAGGCCATCGCAGCCCTCGTCGGGTCGGGGAGCCGATGACCGGCTCGGACACAGCATCCGCGCGACGGCCGCGGGTTGCCATGGTTGTCAACAACGGGATCGCCAATGACGCGCGCGTCATCAAGACCGCTGCAGCGCTGCGCCGCGCGGGTGCGGAGGTCACGGTGCTGGGCATCGCGACCGCCGGTGGGCCGCGTGAGGAGACGACAGCAGGAGGGGTGCGTTACGTGCGCCTTCCGGTGTTCCCCCGCCGCGGCGCCACTGCGGCATACCTTCGCTTCGCCCTGGCCCGCCGCGCAGCGCATCTGGTGCGCGATCCGCGCCGGTGGCAGCGCACGCTGCCGTCCCTGCGGTGGTATCAGCGGGCTTTCACGAGAGAACTTCGCGCTCTCGATCCCGACATCGTGCATGCTCACGACATCCACCTGCTCGACACGGTCGCACGCACCTGGCCGCCGCACCGATGCCCGTTCGTGATCTACGACGCCCACGAGTACGTGGCCGACCTCGCTGTCGCCGGTCGACGCACCCGGCGTGAGGTCGAGTCCTGGGCGGCGAAGGAACGTGACCGGATCTCGGACGCCGATGCTGTCATCACGGTCTCGCCGGAGATCGCGACCCGACTGGCGGCCGAACATCACCTGCCGCGCCGTCCGACGGTCGTCCTCAACGCACCGGTGCGCTTCGACGGGCCCGCTGATCCCGGTGCTCCCGCTGGTCCCGTGCGTTCGCTGCGTGCGGAGGTCGGGGTGAGCGCCTCGACGCCGCTGGCCGTCTACGGCGGCGCGCTGAGCACCGCACGGGGGCTCGGCACGGTCATCGAGGCGCTACCGCTCGTTCCCGACCTGCATCTGGCCATCGTCGCGGTGCCGTACCCGCATCCGATGTCCCAGGAGTTGCGAGAACTGGCCACCTCGCTCGGTGTTGCCGATCGCACCCACCTCATCGAGCCGGTTGCCGCGCATGAGGTTCCCGCGTTCCTCGCCTCTGCCGACATCGGGGTGAGCGCGATCCTCGGCACCGCTGCCAGCTACGACATGGCGATGCCGAATAAACTGTTCGAGTTCCTCCACGCCGGTCTGCGAATCGTCACCAGTGA
>JAAYZP010000146.1 GCA_012514785.1 Propionibacterium sp.
GCGTGGGTCTGGGCTACCTCACGCTTGACCGTGCCGCGCCGACACTGTCGGGCGGCGAGACACAGCGCCTGCGGCTGGCCGCACAGCTCGGCTCCAACCTGCGCGGCGTGTGCTACGTGCTCGACGAGCCCACCATCGGCCTGCACCTGGCTGACGTCGACCAGCTCCTCGCGCTGCTGGACCGCCTCGTCGACGCAGGCAAGTCGGTGATCGTGATCGAGCACCACCAGGCCGTCATGGCGCACGCCGACTGGATCATCGACCTCGGCCCCGGCGCCGGCCACGACGGCGGCCGCGTCGTCTTCGAGGGCACGCCGGCCGACCTCGTCGAGGCCAGGTCTACGATCACCGGCGAGCACCTGGCGCGCTACGTCGGCATTCGAGCACCTTCCGGCAAAGGGAGCTGACGGAGCAAGACGAGCCGCAGGTAGACCTTGCCTCGAGTCAAGGTAGCGCACAAGTGCGAGTAAAGGTAGTGTAGTGAAGCGAGCAAAGGTAGTGTCCAGGATCGGTCAGCGGTATCGTGGGCTGCCCTCCTGAAGATTGGATCCGGTGATGGAGTACCTGCAACGCACTGTCGATCTCGAGTTGGACGAACTCATGGACCTGGCTCCAGCCATCGCTCTCGATGGGCCCAAGGGCGTAGGGAAAACAGGCACCGCTGTCCGCCGCGCCCAACATCTTCGCTTTCTCGACGATGCCGACGAACGGGCACTCGTCGAAGCAGACCCTTCATTCTCCTCGGTGCCTGCTGGCACGGTCCTCATCGATGAATGGCAACGCCTCGCCTCGGTCTGGGATGCCGTTCGGCGACAGGTGGACCGCGGCGCACCGGCAGGACGTTTCCTCCTGACGGGCAGCGCTACGCCGAGAACGGACGTCGACACCCATAGCGGCGCCGGGCGTATCCTGTCGTTGCGGATGCGACCCATGGCGCTCCACGAGCGAGGACTGACCCAACCTACGGTCAGCTTGGGCGCACTGCTTGCGGGTACGTCCGCCGAGGTGACAGGTACCAGTGGATTTCTCCTCAGCGACTATGTGGAGGCCATTACGAGCAGTGGTTTCCCTGGCCTCATGTCCGCCCCCGATCGCCTGAGGACAGCCCAGCTCGATGCCTATCTGTACCGCGTCATCGAGCGCGACCTTCCCGAGCAGGGGTACGTCGTCAGGCGGCCGGAAACACTCCGCCGCTGGCTTGCCGCGTACGCTGCGGCGTCCTCCACCCCTACGGCATACTCGCGAATCCTCGACATGGCCACCGCTGGTGACGGCTCCCAGCCAGCCAAGACCACGACCATCGCGTACCGCGACCATCTGACTCAGCTCTGGCTACTCGACCCGATACCCGGCTGGAGCCATTCCCGCAGTATGTTCACCCAACTGCAGCAAGCCCCCAAACACCAGCTGGCTGACCCTGCACTCGCCGCCAGGCTGTTGAACCTCTCCTCCCGCGCACTGCTCACCCCTCGGGGGGCTGCGATGACCGGGCCGCTCTTCGAATCCCTCGCTGCGTTGACCGTTCGAGTTGGGGCGCAGGCGAGCCAGGCCCGGGTCGGCCATCTTCGTACGTCCAGAGGGGACCGCGAGATCGACCTGATCGTGGAAGGTATCGAAGGCCAGGTCCTGGGAATCGAGGTCAAGCTTTCTCCCTCGGTCGATGACTCCGACGTACGCCACCTGCTCTGGCTTCGTGACCAGCTCGGGGAGGACGTCGTGGATCTCGTGATCCTGACGACGGGCGGCGGCGCATACCGCCGACCAGACGGCGTCGCCGTCGTTCCACTCGCGCTGCTTGGCCCGTGACTGCATTGCCGACCGGCGGGCGGCGGCCCGGTCTACGATCACCGGCGAACACCTGGCGCGCTAGGCCACCCGCTGAACCCGCTCCAGTGAGTGGTTGTCACCCATGCACGGTTGACAATCACTCACCGGGCACCGGCATCGACGCTCAGAGCCAGCCGTTGTCCGTCGCGACACTGATCGCCTCGGCGCGGTTGCGCGCCCCCAGCTTCCCGATCGCGCTGCTCAGATAGTTGCGCACCGTCCCCTCCGAGAGGTGCACGCGGCGCGCGATCTCCGACGTCGAGGCCCCGCCCGCGGCCGCCTCCAGCACGTCGGCCTCCTTCTCCGTCAACGGCGACGACCCGAGGTTGAGCGAGGCCGCGGCCAACTCCGCGTCGACGACCCGCAGCCCCTGCGCCACCCGGCGCACGCCCTCGATCAGCTCGTCGGCCGGTGAATCTTTCACCATGAACCCGGCGGCGCCCGCCTCGAGCGCGCGCCGCAGGTAGCCGGGGCGACCGAAGGTCGTCACCATCAGGATCCTCGTGCCCGGCGACGCCGCCCGGATCAAGGGGATCACGCCGATCCCATCCTCGATGTCGAGCCCCCCTGCGGGCATCTGCACGTCGAGGAGGCACACGTCGGGCTGCGTCTCCGTCACGACGCGCAGCGCCTCGCCACAGTCGCCGGCCTGGCCTACGACGTCGAGATCGTCCTCGAGGAGCAACATCGCCGCCACGGCGGAGCGGATCAGCGCCTGGTCGTCGGCCACCACGATCCTCGTCATGACACGTCCCTCCCCTTCTCGGCCCGCACGGTGACCCCGTCGTCGCTCGTGATCGTGAGCCGCCAGCCGGCCTCCCGCAGCCGGTCGTCGAGGCCGCGCAGGCCGGACCTCAGCGTACCCGCGGGGAAGCCCGCGCCGTCGTCGCTGATCTCGACGCTGTCCTCGTCCACGACGATGCGGCAGCGGCTCGCGCCGGAGTGCCGCAGCACGTTGGTCACCGCCTCACGCACGACGTAGCCCATGAGTTCCGAGGTTTCGTCGTCGAGCACCGGCAGCGCCGACGGCGTCTCCGCCCGGATCGCGGCGGCGCCGAGCACGGACCGCGCCGAGGCGATCTCGGCGGCGAGCCGTACTTCGCGCATGCCCGACGCCGTCGCCCGCACGTCGGCCAGCGCCTGGCGCGCGACGGCCGCGACGTCGTCGATCTCCGACCTGGCCGCGTCGATGTCGCGCTCGGCGAGGCGGCTGGCGAGGTCGGCCTTGATGGCGATGGTGGTGAGCGAGTGGCCGAGGATGTCGTGCAGGTCGCGCCCGATGCGTTCCCGCTCGGCGGCGACGGCGAGCACCGCGGTGCGCTCCTCCGCCTCCTGCAGCTGCCGCTCCATCGCGGCGTTCCGGAGCCCCTGGCCGATGCTGAAGCCGACGATCAACCCCGTGGCAGACAGCACCCCGGCCAGCAGTTCGGCCTCGTAGAACGCGATCCCGATGCCGATCGTGGAGACGCCGAGCATCACCGTCCGCGCGGCCCGCCAGGGGATCAGCATCGCCGCGGCGACCGTCACGTAGGGGGTGAAGTAGGCCATCAGTGAGAGGTTGTCGCCGAAGTAGGCCAGCA
>JAAYZP010000147.1 GCA_012514785.1 Propionibacterium sp.
CAATGCCGGCGCGATTGACCCCAATGCCGTCGCAACGGATGGTGAGTTGGTGTACACCGTCCACCATGAAACCAACGAGGTGATCGCCTACAACCTGGTGGGCTCAGTGCAGTTCCGCTGGGGCCTGGATCAGCCCGCGTCGGCCGGAATGGCGCTGGTCGACGGAACGCTTGCGGTCCTTTTCCAGGCGACGCCCTATCAGGTCGGCATCTACCAGCCGCGAACAGGCGCGCTGCTGCGCAGCTATGCCGCACTGCCCAGCGTGGAGGCACTGGCCTATGACGGCACGCTGCTCTGGCAGCTCGGCGAGTTGATCTATGGTACCGATTCTGGCGATGGTCATGTGGTCCGCACGTTGCCCAACGCAGCCGCGGGCTGTACCTACGGCGGTACCGGACTTGCGGCAGGTCCTCCGGGCCGCCTGACACTCTCCTGCACCAACGGCAACTGGTACCAGATCAGCGCCACCGACGGCATCGTTCTGGCCAGTGGGAACAACGATATGGACATGTTAGGGCTGGATGCGATCCCTCCGGCCTACTTCTCGGCCGCCTTCTCAGGGGCTGCCGTGTATGGGCTGGACCGCTTTATGCAGCCGGTGTGGAGCGTTAGCGCAGGAGCATCGGATCCCAACGGCGCCGCCAGCGACGGACGGCTGGTCTATACCGGCCATTTTTCCACTCAGGAGGTGGTCGCCCGGGATCTGTTTGGGGTGGAACGCGCGCGCTGGAATGCCACGCTCACGGGGTTGCAGGGCATGGACATGGTCTATGGTGCGCTCGCGATCTATCGCACGCTGACTGCGCCGGTCATCCAGTTCCACCGGCCGGATACGGGTGCACTACTGCGCACTGTCCCGGGCCGGCTCAGCGTCGAGGGGCTGGCCTTTGACGGTGAGTTGCTATGGCAACTGGGCAATGCCGAGGTGTACGGCACGCGTCCGAGCGATGGTGCGGTGGTGCGCACCGTGCCCAATCCTGCCGCAGCGTGCTCGTTTAGCGGGAGCGCGCTGACGAGTGGTCCCCCGGGGCAACTGATCGCTGGGTGCAATGATGGGCGTTGGTTCCGCTTCTCCTCGGTGGAGGGCACCGTCCTGGCGACGGGCCACCTGTGGCCGGTGATGTACGGCCTGGCCACGCTGCGCCAGCCGCCCTGGAAGGTGTTCTTGCCACTGGTGATGCGGTAGGACCGGGGCGGACGATGGACGATGGACCATAGACCACGGACCATAGACCACGGACGATGGGCCACCAATAGAGCGCGCGGTGCGCATTGACGAGTCCTGGGCGCTCCCATGGGGCGCGGCTCTCCAGAGCCGCGGGTTCTCGGAAGGTGCCGATAGACTTGGACCGCGGACGTCTCGTCCGCTCCGGAGTCGTCGGCACCCCTGGCTTGGGCCTGCGGCCGGACGCGGAGTACAACTCCGCGCCCCGTCGGAAGGCCGAGTGGTCGGCGGGTGCCCACACCCGCCGATCTGGACGCGAGAGGTGTTCCATTCCGGCGGACGTGGGCGTCAACCGGCCAGTGGGCGTCCGCCGGCCAGTGGGCGTCCGCCGGCCAAAGAAATGGGCAGCGGGGACCGATACCCTACGCCCCTGCGCCCTCCGCTGCTGTCCTTCCCGGCATAGGCGCACCTACGCCATGCACGGCCTCGGCCCGGGCGAACTGGCTCATGTACAGGCGGTGATAGAACCCGCCCGCGGCCAGCAGGCTCTCGTGCGTGCCGCGCTCGATGATCCGCCCGTCGTCGATCACCAGCAACTGGTCGGCGTTGCGGATGGTGCTGAGCCGGTGGGCGATCACAAAACTGGCGCGTCCCTGCATCAGCGTAAGTAGCGCCTGCTGGATGTGCACC
>JAAYZP010000016.1 GCA_012514785.1 Propionibacterium sp.
GAGCAGATGAAGATGTTCCTCACCCGGCTGGGGTTCGGGTCGAAGGTCGTCGTCACCGGCGACGTCACCCAGATCGACCTCCCGCGCGGGCAGAAGTCCGGCCTCCGGATGGTCCAGGACATCCTCGACGGCGTCGACGACATCGCGTTCCTCCACCTGACCGCCCGCGACGTCGTCCGCCACCGCCTGGTGGGGCGCATCGTCGCCGCCTACGACCAGTACGACTCAGCGCAGGAAGCACAGAGGGGGCGCCACAAGTGATAGATCTCAACAACGAGTCCGGGCTGGAGGCCGACGAGCAGGGCCTCATCGCGCTGGCGCGGTTCGCGCTGGACGAGCTGCGCATCCACCCGCAGGCCGAGCTGTCGATCCTGCTGGTCGACGAGGACACCATGGCCGACTATCACGAGCGCTTCATGGACCTGCCGGGCCCCACCGACGTCATGAGCTTCCCCATGGACGAGCTCCAGGCGCCGGATGCCGACGAGGAGCCCCCGCTGGGCGTGCTCGGCGACATCGTGCTGTGCCCGGAGGTGACCAACAGGCAGGCGGCCGAGAACGGGCGGGAGCCCCGCCAGGAGGCCGAGTACCTCCTCATCCACGGGCTGCTGCACCTCCTGGGCCACGACCACGCCGAGCCCGAGGAGAAGGCTGTGATGTTCTCCCTGAACGACCGGATCATCGCCCTGTGGGAGATCGAGCGCACGAAGTGAGCCAGCTGGCCCGAAGGCTCTCGCTCGGCGACGCGATCGCCATCGGCATCGCCTCCATGGTTGGCGCTGGCGTGTTCGCCGTCTGGGGTCCGGCGGCGGAGGTCGCTGGCGACTGGCTGCTCGTCGGACTCGCCATCGCCGCGTTCGTCGCCTGGTGCAACGCGACGAGTTCCGCCCAGCTCGCCGCCCAATACCCCTCCGCCGGCGGCACCTACGTCTACGGCCGCGAACGGCTGGGCCACTGGGCCGGGTACGTGGCGGGCTGGAGCTTCGTCGTCGGGAAGACGGCCTCGGCCGCCGCGATGGCGATGGTGTTCTCCGCCTACTGGGCCCCCGACGGGTGGATGCGGCCCATCGCGATCGGCGTGGTCTGGGTGATGGTGCTGATCAACATCCTCGGCGCCACCCGGACCGCGCAGGTGGCGAAGGTGCTCGTCGTGATCGCGCTGGTCGGCATCCTGGGGGCCGTCGCGACAGGGTGGGTCAGCGCGCCGTCGGTGGCGAGCTTCGGCTGGGTCGACAGCACCCCCTATGGCGTGCTGCAGTCGGCCGGGCTGCTGTTCTTCGCGTTCGCGGGCTACGCGCGGATCGCGACGATGGGCGAGGAGGTGGTCGACCCGCAGCGCAACATCGGCAGGGCTATCATCGTCGCGCTCTCCGCCACGCTGGTGCTGTACGTGCTCGTCGGGGTAACCCTGCTGGCGCGGGTCGGGGCCGCCGGGCTGATCGATTCGACGGCGCCCCTCAGCCTGCTCGTGGGGGACCACACGGTGATGCGCGTCATCCTCGTCCTCGGTGCGACGGCGGCCAGCGCCGGCGCGCTGCTCGGCCTCCTGTCCGGCATCGGCCGGACCTGGCTCGCGATGGCGCGCACGGGCGACCTGCCGCGCTGGTTCAACCACACCAGCGAGCGCTTCAAAACTCCGCACCGCGTCGAGATCACGCTGGGCATCCTGCTCACGTTTCTGCTGCTCATCGCGGACCTGCGCGGGGTGATCGGGTTCTCGTCGTTCGGCGTGCTGCTCTACTACTTCGTCGCCAACCTCGCCGCGCGCACCCAGGACGCGGAGCACCGCCGCTACCACCGCGCCTGGCAGATCACCGGCGCCGTACTGTGCCTCGTGTTGCTGCTCACCCTGCCGATCCTGTCGCTGGTGGGCGGCGTCATCGTCGTGGCGCTCGGCATCGTGTGGCGGCTCGCCAAACCCGCGGGTTAAACTCGGATGTTTCAACAGGAAATGAGTAGTGGTGAACCAGTCCGAATGGATTGAACTGATCATCGCGCTGGTCTGCGCGGTCATCGCGAGCATCCTCGCCGCCGTCGAGATGGCCTGCACCGTCACCACGCGGGGCAAGGCCGAGCGCCTCGTCGAGGACAAGGCGCCGGGTGCCGAGCGGATCATGCTCATCGCTGAGGACCCCGCGCCGACGATCAACTCCGTGATGTTCGCGCGCATGGCGTTCGAGATCACCTCCATCACCATGGTGGCGATGGTGGCGTTCAGCTACTTCAACGCCGACTGGGTGCGCGTGCTCACCACCGTGGGCATCATGCTCGCCGTGTCCTTCATCCTGTGGGGCGTCGCGCCGCGCACGCTCGGGCGGCAGCACCCCGCCCGCATCCTCAGGGTATTCGGGGGGCTCGCGAGCATCCTGACCACGGTGCTCAGCCCCATCGCGAAGCTGATGATCCTCGTCGGCAACGCGCTCACCCCCGGCAAGGGGTTCGCCGACGGCCCGTTCACCACGGAGGCCGAGCTGCTCGACCTCGTGCAGGCGGCCGAGGACAACGAGCTCATCGAAGCCCGCGATTCGCAGATGATCCACTCGGTGTTCGAGCTGGGCGACACGCTGGTGAAGGAAGTGATGGTGCCGCGCACCGACATGGTCTTCATCAAGGCCGACAAGACCCTGCGGCAGTTGCTCAGTCTCGCGTTGCGCTCCGGGTTCTCGCGGATCCCGGTGGTGGGCGAGGGGATGGACGACATCGTCGGCGTCGCCTACTTCAAGGATGCCAGCCGCCGGATCTACGACTTCCCGGACGCCGAGCGAGGGGAGACCGTCGCGGACATCATGCGGCCGGCGTCCTTCTGCCCGGACTCGAAGCCTGCAGGGGAGTTGCTGAAGGAGATGCAGCGCACCCGATCACACCTCGTGCTCATCGTCGACGAGTTCGGCGGCACCGCCGGCCTCGTGACGATCGAGGACATCCTGGAGGAGATCGTCGGCGAGATCGTCGACGAGTACGACACGGAGGTGGAGCGCGTCGTCGAACTCGGCCCGGGCCACTACCGCGTCTCCTCCCGGCTCCCCGTCGACGACATGGGCGAGCTGTTCGGGCTGAAGCTCGACGACGAGGACGTGGAGACGGTGTGGGGACTCATGGCCAAACAGCTCAACCTCGTGCCGATCCCCGGCTCGCGGACCGAATATCAGGGCATCGAGATGGTGGCGGACCGCGCAGTCGGCCGACGGCACCAGATCGGCAGCGTCATCGTGCGGCTCCTCCCCGACGAGGAGACGGAGCCCGCGGAACAACAGGAAGAAGCAGGACCAGAAGATGCATGAGCCCACCCACCGCTCCGGTTTCGCGTGCTTCGTCGGCCGCCCCAACGCGGGCAAGTCGACGCTGACC
>JAAYZP010000148.1 GCA_012514785.1 Propionibacterium sp.
AGTTCGGGAACGCGCAACCGTGATCCCGCAGCCGCAATGCCGCGCGGATGGGTGTGGTCACCCAGCGCTCCGCCTGGCCCACATCCAACGGCTCGCTCTTGCCGCCGAGGACGATGGGGATGATCTCCGCGTCGCACGCGAGGCGTCGTGCTTCTCCGGGGGTGATGGGTTCGCCGTCGAGGTTGAGCATCTCGGCGCGGCCGAGCCCGGTCAGGAGCATGGTCCAGGGGATGGTGATGTGCACGTGGGGGCGGTCGCCGCCCTGTGCCGGTACTTTCTCGGTGGATGCGGCCAGGCTGGCCAGCTCGACGAGGGCGTCGGCGCGGCGGGTGTCGCGGTCCGGCACCGCCTCACCGTCCTGGCGGTATTGGGAGGCTGGGCGGATGAGGGCTTCGAGTTGCGCCTCCAGCAGTGCGGCATCTGCGGCGGGGAGGGAGCCGCTGAGCTTCACGCTGCCGTGACAGTCGGAGCTGAGCCGGAAGTAGCGGCGGGACTTTGGCCCTCAGATGGTTGAGCTTCGCCGGGCGAAGAACGAGCCCGCGAATGGTCTAAACCCCGCCGGACTTGGGCAGAGACTGAGTTCCAGCGACCGCTGAGGATGGTTTCGACCATCGCCAGCTCCTTCGTCGCGGGCGAGCTCAACCATCAAAGGGATGCCGTCGAGGGCTTCGGCCAGGAGCCAGAACCGATGCGTGAGGTCTCGGGCCAGCCGGAGCTCGGCCCGCGCCTGTCCGGTGGTGGCGCGGGACGAGGAGCGGACGTGATCGACCACCCGGTCTGCGCCACCAAGCTGTGCCTCCGCGAGGAGGCGCAGCCGTGCCCCGGCCAGCTGCGCCTCGGTTTCCTCGATGCAGGCGAGCAGGGCGTCGATCTCGGCGACGTCATCGTCGGTGGAGACCCGAAGAGCGCGCGCACGATCGCCGGCGGCCTTCGCCGCCAGCCGCAGATCCTGCACAACTTCGCTCATACCAAGAAGTCTCCCAGGCGCCTCTGACAACAATTTCTGGCCCGACACGCCGACCCGAAAAGTCATATATAACGATTCGGCAACGTAGCGCGCTCTCGGCACTCGAGGTACGGGATGGTTCACCCCCAGAACTTCACGGCTTGCCACTCGTTGCGCTCCACAGCGGAAGAAAACCTTCTCCGTTCCATCGAGTTGCGCATAATGAAGTTCTCCTCGCCGCATCGGCTCTCCCACTCCCGGTTTCCCGCGCTCTGGTACAGATGGGACCATGCGCTACTCCATCCTTGACCGGGCTATCGCCGTCGCCGGACTCTCCGAATCGGAGGTGCTGCGCAGCGTCGTCGACCACGCCCGTTCGGCCGAGGAGCGGGGCTTCGAGCGGTTCCTCGTCGCCGAACACCACGGCGTGCCCGGCATTCCCGGCTCGCAGCCGACGGTGCTGGCCTCCGCCATCGCCGCGAGCACGTCGCGCATCCGCGTCGGCACCGGCGGCATCATGCTGCCGTCGTACCAGCCACTCATCGTGGCCGAGCAGATCGGGGTGCTCGAGGCGCTGTTCCCCGGGCGGATCGACGCCGGCATCGGCTCGTCGATCGGGTTCACCCGGCCCGTGCGCACCGCGCTGCGGCAGGACGACGTCGAGGCGGTCAAGAGCCGCTTCACCGACGACCTGGAGGAGCTGCTGAGCTATCTCAGCGGCGACGCCGCCATCACCGCGCGCCCGCAGAACCACCTCCGCACCCCCGTCTGGCTGCTCGCCAACTTCCGCTCCCTGCTCATCGCAGCGAAGTACGGACTGGGCGTCATCGTCGGCGGGCCATCGCTGGTGGACCGCAGCAAGCCCATCCACGACGGGCTGAAGATGTACCGCGAGCAGTTCCGGCCGTCGGCGTTCTGGCAGGAGCCCACAGCGATCGCGGCCATCAACGTCGCCGTCGCCGACGACGCATCCTCCGCCCGCGACCTGCTGCTGCCCCAGGTCTGGGCCGAGGTGAAGTCCCGGTCCACCGGCGCCTTCGATCACCTCCTGCCCGTCGCCGACCTCGACGAGACCACCCTGACCTCGCAGGAGCGAGCGCGCGTCGCCGACGGCCTCGACCTCGCCATCCACGGCACGCCGGAGCAGGTGCGCGGGCAGCTCCGCGACCTCCAGCAGTTCACCGGCGTGGACGAGGTGCTCGTCACCGGCGACATGGGCGACTACGAGGGCCGCGCGCGCTCCGAGCAGCTGCTCGTCGAACTCTGAGGCCGTCTCCGCCCACGGATATGGAAGGATCGCAGCCATGACTGACGAGCCCGAGCCGCCCACGGCCACGCGCATGCTCATCCTCACGGGCATCTCGCTGATCCTGATCATCGTCGGGCTCACGCTCCTGATGAGCAGGGTGACCGTGCCCGGCTGGGTCCTCCTCGGCGCGGGCTTCGTGGCCCTGGCTGCGGCGTTCGTCGTGCGCCCGACGCGCTGACCCCAGTTCCACCCCTCCCCGACGCGGCCACCTCGCCCTCGCTACGGTGGACGCCATGGCGCCCCAGCTCATCCCGGACGACCCGATGTTCACCACCGAGTCGGAGCGCGACGTGTGGGAGCGCCTGCGCGACTCACTGCGCCCCGAGGACACCCTCATGGCCAACTTCCGCCTCACCGACACCGCGAAGGACCACGAGGCCGACCTGGTGGTGGTGATGCCGGAGGTGGGTGTGGTCGTCGTGGAGGTCAAGGGGGCCGGTATCGGGTATGACGATGATGGCTGGAGCATGCAGCACCGCGGAGGGCGCGAGCAGGTCGACCCTGTGGCGCAGGCCCGCGACGCCCGGTACGCGCTGCAGGGCTACGTCGAGTCGGACCGACGGTGGGCCGACAGCTCCCGCTCCCCCATCCGCTTCGCGCACGCCGTCGTGACGCCGTTCACGTCGCTGGGGATCGACTTCGACCTGCCCGAGTGCCCCCGCTGGATGATCCACGACAAGAACGATTTGGCGGACCTCGCCGCACGCCTGGCCGACATCCCGCTCGGCTTCGAGACCCACCGTCGCCCGCCCACGCAGGACGACTGCGACATCATCGTCGAAATCCTCACCGCCCGCGGCACGAACGCGGTGCCGAGCGTCGTCGACGACGCAGACGAGCGGCAGAGTCGGGCCGATCGGCTGACGCAGGAACAGGCGATGATCTTGGGGGTCACGCGGCTGCTGAACCGGGTGGAGGTCCGCGGCGGCGCGGGCAGTGGCAAGACCGTGCTGGCTCTGGCGCAGGCACAACAGTTGAGCGCCGGGCGCGACGGCCGGCAGCGCCAGCGCGTCGCACTGCTCTGCTATTCCATCGGGCTCGCCAGCTACTTCCAGCGCGAAGTCCAGACCTGGCAGTACAACCACAGGCCCGCCTTCGTCGGTACCTTCGAGGCGCTCGCCAATGCCTGGGGCATCCCCTCCGGCACCCGCGACGACCCCGGCTTCTGGGAGCACGAGCTCCCGCTCCTGATGGCGGAGCGGGCCGCCGGACTGCCGCCCGGCCAGCGCTTCGACGCGTTCGTCGTCGATGAGGCGCAGGACTTCGCCGAGAGCTGGTGGCGGCCGATCATCGGCGCGCTCAGCGACGAGAACGACGGCGGCCTGTTCGTCTACTCCGACGAGAACCAGGCCCTGTTCGAGCGCTTCGGCCGCCCACCGGTGCCGCTCGTGCCGCTCGTGCTCGACCACAACCTGCGCAACACGAAGCAGATCGCCGAGGTGTTCCGCCCGCTGGCACCGCTGCGGATGCGGCTGCAGGGCGGCGACGGGCCCGAGGTATCGCACGTCCACGCGGACCCCGATGACGCGATCGCCGTGGCCGACGACCAGGTGGAGGCGCTGTTCGACGAGGGCTGGGAGGCCGGGCATATCGCGCTACTCACCACCGGGCGTCGCCATCCGGAGCAGGTGGCGTTGCAGGAGATGGACGGGCAGGAGGGCTACTGGGAGCAGTTCTGGGACGACGACCTCGTCTTCTATGGGCACGTCCTGGGGTTCAAGGGGCTGGAGCGGCGCGCGGTGGTGCTGTGCGTCAACGAGGATGGCACGCGGCCGCGCTTCCGGGAGCGGATGTACGTCGGATTGTCACGTGCGACGGATCGGCTCATCGTCGTCGGCGACCTGGACGCGATCGCCCATGCCGGAGACGACGTGGTGCGCTCACTCACCGGTAGACGACGTTGAGCCGAGGATTCACCCAGCTCATCCCGGACCGACGGGTGCACTCAGCCAGCCTGCAACTCCAGATAGGCGTCGAGTGCTTCGCGCAGGATCTGGGATTCGCCAACTCCCCTAGCGCCCGCAGCATCGGCGAGTCGGGCAGCCTGCGCAGGGGTCAGCCGAACAGCTTCCTGGACGCTCGTCTTGCAATCGCTCGCGACTCGGCCGACCGGACCGGGACGGGTCAAAGGTAGAGGCCGGTGCCCGCGTCGTCGAGGCGCTTCGCCGCGACCGCGTGGATGTCCCGCTCGCGCATCAGCACGTAGCGCTTCGAGTTGAGCTCCACCTCGGCGCGCTCCTCCGGGTCGAACAGCACGCGGTCGTCCACCTCGACGCTGCGCACACTCGGGCCGATCGAGACCACCTTCGCCCAGCTGAGCCGACGCCCCATCTGGACGGTGGCGGGGATGAGGATGCCGCCGCCACTCTTGCGCTCGGACGAACCGGATTCGGCGTCGACGAGCACTCGGTCGTGCAGCATGCGGATGGCGAGACCTTCGTCACTCACGCGGCTTCGAGCGCCTTCCTACCCCGCGGAGGGCGCACGGCACGGCGCCCGGCCAGCGCGTTGACCGTCACCGCGAACGCGACGACACCCACCACGGCGCCCGCGATCGCGAGCACCCGCTTGGTCCGCAGGCTGCCGTCGGCCTCGACGAACTGGCTCTTGACCTCGGCGTATTCCGTCTTGACGAAGCTCTTGGCCTCCTCGACGCTCTTCTTCGCGATGTTCTTCGGCTTGACCGACTCCGTCAAATCGGCCACCGAGGCGCGGAGCTTGGCGCGAGTACCTGCCAACTCCGCCCGGATGTCTTCGACCGTTCGCTCACTCGCCATCGCTTCTCCTTGGTACGCCTACCCCACCAGCCTAGCCATACAATGGCCACCATGGTTGCTCGACTGACACAAGGTACCACCGCGCCCGGCTTCACCCGCCAGGATCAGGAGGGACGCGAAATCTCCCTCAGCGATTTCAAGAACCAAGCCGTGATCCTCTACTTCTACCCGGCCGCGATGACGCCCGGGTGCACCACCCAGGCGGTCGACTTCTCCGCATCGCTCCAGGAGCTCAGCGAGGCCGGCTATGCCGTGCTCGGCTGCTCACCGGACCCCGTCGAGAAGCTCGCCAAGTTCACCACCAACTCCGAACTCGGCATCACCCTCCTCTCGGATCCGACGATGGAACTGCTCCACGAGTACGCCGCGTTCGGCACGAAGAAGCTCTACGGCAAGGAGATCGAGGGCGTCATCCGCTCAACGTTCGTGATCGACGTCGACGGCGAAGGCGCCGGCACCGTGCGGGTGGCCCAGTACAACGTGCGCGCGACGGGGCACGTCGCCAAGCTGCGCCGAGAGTTGGGCATCTGACCAGCTACCTCACCATCGACGCCGCCCCCGGCAGGGGGGTGGACGTCGAGATGGAGATCAAACGTTCCCGGTTCCTCACGAGGCTCCGGCGCGTCGACGACGAATCCGCCGCCCGCGCGGTGATCGAGGAGCGGCGCACCGTCCACCACGACGCCACCCACAACTGCACCGCCTTCATCCTCGGCCCCGACGGCCGCACGGCCCGCAGCTCCGACGACGGCGAACCCGCCGGCACCGCCGGCATCCCCATGCTCACCGCGCTGCAGCACAACGTCCTCACCGACGTCGTCGCCGTCGTCACGCGCTACTTCGGCGGCATCAAGCTCGGCGGGGGCGGGCTGGTGCGGGCCTACTCCGACGCCGTCGCCCAGGCCATCGAGGCCGCCGGCATCCGCGAGGTGCGGCTCTGCCGCCTGCTGCGGGTCGACGTCGACTACGCCGAGGCCGGCGTCGTCGAGAACCAGCTGCGCACGCTCGAGTTGCCCTCGGGGGCGCTGCTGGCGGTCACCGACGTCGAGTGGGGCGCCGCCAGCGCGCACATCACCGTCGGCGTCGACGAACGTGCGGTGGCCGAGTTCGAGGAGGCGCTCCAGACCCTCTCCGCCGGCTCGCTGACGGCCCGCAGCGTCGGCGAGGAGTGGGTGGATCGTTAGCGATTCGAGACCATCGCGGCCCCGGTTCTCAGCCCCTCCTCGCCTAGGTTTGGGGTGAGTCGGGAGGTGGGCGGATGGTGTCGCTGGTGCTGGTGCTGCTGCTGCTGTCGTTGGCCCTGGGCGTGAACCCCACGCCGCTGGCGCCCGTGCCCGGCGTCGCGCTGGACACCACCCGGCACCGCTTCGGCTCCTACGACGCCCCCGTGACCCCCGAGATGATCGACGGCGAGGTCCACCTGCTGGCCACACCGCGCGACTACGTCGACTGGATGGCGTCGCTGCCCGCGGACCTGCGCCCCATCGTCGGCAACGCCGTCGACCCCACCTTCGACGGCCACTTCCTCGTCGCCTCCACCCAGTGGTGGTGCGCGCAGACCACGTCGCTGCGCTACGACCAGGGCGGCCACGGACTCATCTATCACGTCCACGAGGAGCCGGACGTGGATTGTGCGGCGGCGCCCGGACTCGAGGTGTTCACCGTCGCCGACGCGGACGTCGGCGACGACCCGGCCACGCTCACCGTCGTCACGTACAGCTCCTGAGTCGCCAGCACCTGCCCGACATGGAACGATGGGGGCACCATGTCGCTGACCGAAGTACTTGAACACACCCCGAACGAGCCCGACGCCCTCTACGACGCGTTCGTCGGCTGGGCCACGGGCGGGGGCTTCAGCCTCTACCCGCATCAGGACGACGCGCTGCTCGCGATCCTGTCGGGCGCGAACGTCATCGTCACCACACCCACCGGGTCCGGCAAATCGATGATCGCGACGGCGGCCCACTTCGCCACACTCGCCGGCCGCGGCCGCACCTACTACACCGCGCCGATCAAGGCGCTGGTCAGCGAGAAGTTCTTCGCCCTGGTGGAGACCTTCGGCGCGGACCTCGTCGGCATGGTCACCGGCGACGCGTCCGTGAACCCCGACGCCCCCATCATCGCGTGCACCGCGGAGATCCTCGCCAACATCGCGCTCCGCGAAGGCGCGGACGCGGACGTCGACCAGGTGGTGATGGACGAGTTCCACTTCATCGCCGACCCGGACCGCGGCTGGGCATGGCAGGTGCCGCTGGTGGAGCTGCCGCAGGCGCAGTTCGTCATCATGTCGGCCACGCTCGGCGACACCACCCGCCTGCAGAAGACGCTCACCGACACCACGGGGCGCGACGTCACGGAGATCAGCGACGCCGCCCGCCCAGTCCCGCTGACCTACCGCTGGTCGCTCGACCCGATCCACGAGACCATCTCCACCCTCGTCGCGGACCAGCAGGCGCCGGTCTACGTCGTCCACTCGACGCAGGCCGCGGCCGCCGAGCAGGCGCAGTCGATGCTGAGCCTGGGCGCGGCGAAGCCCAGCAAGGAGCGCGCCGAGCAGATCAAGGAGGCCCTGGCCGGCTTCAAGTTCGCCTCCGGTTTCGGCAGCACGCTGCAGAAGCTGCTGCGCTCCGGCATCGCCGTGCACCACGCCGGCATGCTGCCGAAGTACCGCCGCCTCGTGGAGCAGCTCGCGCAGCAGGGCCTCCTCCAGATCATCTGCGGCACGGACACCCTCGGCGTCGGCATCAACGTCCCCATCCGCACCGTCCTGTTCTCCTCACTCACGAAGTTCGACGGCCGCCGCTCCCGCCAGCTGCGCTCCCGCGAGTTCCACCAGATCGCCGGACGCGCGGGCCGCGCCGGCTTCGACACCATCGGCTACGTCGTCGCCCAGGCATCCGAACACGACGTGGAGAACGCGCGCATCGTCGCCAAGCACAAGGACAACGAGAAGAAGCTGCGCTCCGTGCGCCGCAAGAAGGCACCGGAGGGGTTCGTCAACTACACGGAGGCGACGTTCACCAAGCTCATCGAGAGCGAACCCGAGGAGCTCTTCCCGCGGATGCGGATCACGCACTCGATGCTGCTCAACCTGCTGGAGCGCGACGGCGACGCCGCAGCCGCCGTGGTGCGCCTGGTGGACTCCACGGTCACCGACCGCCGCACCCGCCGCACGCTGCTCCGCCGCGCCGCTGCCCTGGGCCGCAGCCTGCTGTCCGCGGAGATCATCACCCGGCTGCCGGAGCCCACGCCGTCGGGCCGGCGCTACCAGCTCGACGTCGACCTCCAGCACGACTTCGCGCTCAACCAGCCGCTGTCCGCGCTCGCGCTGGCCTACATGGAGACCATGGACGAGGACGAGCCCGACTACGCGCTCGACGTCGTCAGCGTCATCGAGGCCACGCTCGAGGACCCCATGACGATCCTCGTGCAGCAGCAGTTCCGGGAGCGCGGCGAGGTGGTGGCGGAGCTCAAGGCCGATGGGGTGGAGTACGAGGAGCGGATGGAGATCCTCGACGAGATCACCTGGCCCAAACCGCTGGCGGAGAAGCTCGAGGGTGCCCACGAGGAGTACGCGCTGAAGCACCCGTGGCTGCGCGAGTCCCCGGTGAAGCCGAAGGCGGTCGTGCGCGACATGTACACCGCGGCGATGACGTTCGCCG
>JAAYZP010000149.1 GCA_012514785.1 Propionibacterium sp.
CGACCATCGTCGACAAGGTGCCGCTGGAGACGAAGCTGTACTCGCCCGAGTTCACGATCCTGATCGCCTCGTCGTAGTTCTCCGCACGCACGACCGTGAGCACCGGCCCGAAGACCTCCTCGCAGTACAGCTTCGTCTCCAGCGGCACCTTGTCGACGATGGTCGGGCCCAGCCAGTTACCCCCGGCCAGCCCCTCCTCCGGGGAGAAGCCCCGGCCGTCGAGCACGACGGTGGCGCCCTTGTTCTCGGCGTCGGTGATCCAGTCGATCACGCGCTCCCTCGACGCGGCCGAGATCACGGGGCCCAGCTCGGACTCCGCGCGCTCACCCGGCCCGACGACGAGCTCGTCGGCCAGCACCTTCACCTTCTCGATCAACGGCTCCGCCGCCGGACCGACGGCGACCACCACCGGCAGCGCCATGCAGCGCTGACCCGCGGCGCCGAACGCGCCCGAGACGATGTGCTTCGCCGCGAAGTCGAGATCCGCGTCCGGCATCACGATGGCGTGGTTGTTCGCACCACCGAGCGCCTGGTACCGCTTGCCCGTCTTCGCGCAGCCCTCGGCGATGATCTTCGCCACCGGCGTCGAACCGACGAAGGAGATCGCGTCGATCCCGTCGCTCTCGAGCATGTGGGTCACCACCTGCTTGTCGCCGGTGACCACCTGGAACACCCCATCGGGCAGCCCCGCCTCCTGGTACATCTTCGCCACCTCGATCGACACCGAGGGCACCGGCGTCGCCGGCTTCAGCACCACCGCGTTGCCGGTGGCGATCGCCATCGGGTGCATCCACATCGGCACCATCATCGGGAAGTTGAACGGGCAGATCGCCCCCACCACGCCCACCGGCTGCCGGATCGTGTGGATGTCCACACCCGTCGCGGCCTCGGAGGTGTACTCCCCCTTCAGCGCGTTGTGGATCCCGCACGCGAACTCGACGATCTCCAGACCGCGCGCGACCTCACCCAACGCGTCGCCGCGGGTCTTGCCGCCCTCGGCCACGATGATGTCCGCCAGCTCCCCCTGCCGTTCCACCAGCAGGTTGCGGAAGTTGAACATCACCGACGTGCGCTTCGCCAACGACAGCTGGCCCCATTCGGCCTGCGCCCGGCGCGCGCCCCGGATCGCGCGCTCGACGAGCTCCACGCTCGCCTCCGCCACCCCACCGATCACCTCACCCGTGGCCGGGCTGTCGATCGGGATGACGTCGACGCCGTCCTCGGCGACCTCCGCGCCGTCGATCCAATGCTTCATGGTCAATGCAGTCATGGCTGGTACTCCTTCTACTCGGAAAATGGGGGGTCAGAAGAATCGACGCTGGGCCTTGACGGCCTCGACGTACTCGGCGTGCGCCCGCCGGGTGGAATCGAGGCGGGACACCGGCGCCACGGGCACGTCCCACCAGCTGGTGCCGGGCGGGTTCGGGCCGGTGAGGTCCGTTTCGATGTGGATGAGGGTGGCCTTGTCGGACTGGACGGCAGCCGCGTAGGCCTCGCGGAACTCGGCGATGGTGCCCACCTCGATGACGTCGACGCCCCACGAGCGGGCGTTGGCGGCCAGGTCGACGGGCACCGGCTCGTCGGTGACGGCGCCGTGGGCGTCGCGCATGCGGAACTTCGTGCCGAAGCGCTGCGAGCCGTGCGACTCCGACAGGGACCCGATCGAGGCGTACCCGTGGTTCTGCAGGAGGACGACGATCACCTTCGCGCGCTCCTGCACGATCGTCGCCAGCTCCATGGGCAGCATCTGGTAGGTGCCGTCGCCGACGATCGCGACCACCTCGGAGTCGGGCAGCGCCATCTTCACGCCCAGCGCCGCCGGGATCTCGTAGCCCATCGTCGAGAAGGCGTACTCGACGTGGTACTGCACCGGGGTCCTCGCGCGCCAGAGCGCCTGGAGGTCGCCGGGCATGGAGCCGGCCGCGTTGATGACGACGTCGTCGTCCCCCATCAGCTCGTTGAGGGCGCCGAACACCTCGGTCTGCGCCGGGAGCGGGCCGTGGTCTCGGTGATAGCACTCATCGGTGATGCGCTGCCACGCCTCGACCTCCGAGCGTGTCCTCTCGGCCCAGTCGTCGTCGACGCGGTGCCCGGCGAGGGCGTCGGTCAGCTCGGCGAGCGTCTCTCGCGCGTCCCCGACGACCATCGTCGCGCCCTGCTTGGCGGCGTCGAAGGCGCCGACGTTGACGTTGACGAAGCGCACTTGGGGGTTCTTGAACTGGGTCTGCGAGGCGGTGGTGAAGTCGGAGTACCGCGTGCCGATACCGATCACGAGGTCGGCCTCCTCGGCCAGCGCGTTGCCGGAGCCTGACCCGGTGGAGCCGACGCCGCCGACGGCCTGCGGGTGGTCCCAGTTGATCGCGCCCTTGCCGGCGTGGGTGTCGGCGACGGGGATGCCGGTGGCCGACGAGAACTCACGCAGCTCGTCCGATGCGCCGGAGTAGATCACTCCCCCACCGGCGATCACCAGCGGCTTGGTGGCCCCGCGGATCGCTGCGACGGCGCGGGCCAGGGCATCGCGGTCGGGACGGGGACGGGCCACGTGCCAAACCTTCTTCGCGAAGAACTCCAGCGGCCAGTCGTAGGCCTCGACCTGGACGTCCTCGGGCAGGCAGATCGTCGCCGCCCCCGTCTCGGCGGGGTCCGTGAGCACGCGCATCGCCCGCGGCAGCGCCACCATGAGCTGCTCGGGCCGGTTCACGCGGTCCCAGAACTTGGAGACCGGGCGGAACGCGTCGTTGACCGAGACGTCGGGGTTGGAGAAGTCCTCCAGCTGCTGCAGCACCGGGTCGGGCGCGCGGTTGGCGAAGATGTCGGAGGGAAACAGCAGCACGGGGACGCGATTCGTCGTCGCGAGCGCGGCGCCGGTGACCATGTTCAGCGCGCCGGGGCCCACCGAGGTGGTGACCGCGAGGGTCTCCAACCGGTTCGCGGCCTTCGCATACGCAGCGGCGGCGTGCACCATGCCCTGCTCGTTGCGGCCGTGCCAGTATTCGAGGCGGTCCTCGCCCTCGTCGGGTGCGATTTCGTTCTGCAGCAGCGCCTGTCCGATGCCCGCGACGTTGCCATGGCCGAAGATGCCGAACATGCCGCGGATGAAGCGGCGCTGGTCGCCATCGCGCTCGGTGTACTGACTCGACAGGTAGCGGACGACGGCCTGTCCGACGGTGAGGCGGATGGTACTCAATTCACTGCTCCTTGGGTGTGATCGGGAGGCGGGGGTCCACGTCGAGGTCGTCCCACGTGCCGCGCAGCCAGCCGTAGCAGGGATCGTCGACGGAGAGCCAGGTGGCGTCGCCGGGGCCGGCCATGACGTTCAAGTAGTACAGCGTGTAGCCGGGTGCGGCGACGCAGGGGCCGTGCCAGCCGTGCGGCACGAGCGCGAGGTCGCCGTTCTCGACGCGCACCGCCACGTCGATGGGGCGCTCGGCGGTGCCGTAGGTGGAGTGGAAGGCCATGCCCGGGCCGTGCTCGTCCGCCTCGATCTCGAAGTAGTAGATCTCCTCGAGCTCGCGCTCGGTCTCGGAGTTCTCGTCGTGCTTGTGCGGCGGGTAGCTGGACCAGTTGCCGCCGGGCGTGAGCACCTCGCACACGAGCAGGCGGGACGTGGTGAGCTCGTTGCCGATCGCGTAGTTGGCCACCTGGCGGCTCATGTTGCCGGCGCCGCGCAGGCCGGTGACGACCTCGTCGGCCGGGCAGTAGCGGGGTGCGAGCTGTTCCGCGGCGACGCAGTACGGCAGCGCGAAGCGGCCGTCGCGGGTGGCGGTGACGGTGACTTGCGTCTGGCTGGGGACGTACGCGTAGTCGGTGACCTCGCCGAAGATCGAGTCCCGCCCCGCCAGCTCGTAGCGCTCGCTGCCGACCTCGACGACGGCGCCCCCGGCCAGCGGCAGCACCAGGTACTCGTGGACGTCGGTGGCGAAGGTATGCGACTGGCCCGCCTCGAGCGCGACGACGGCCAGCCCCGAGTACCGCCACCCGGCCCGCTCGGGGCTGACGTCGACCTCGTGGATACCGTGCGCGGTCGTGCCAGCGCGTAGGACGTGTTCAGTCATTGCTCTCCTCGTATCGGTTGATGTTCTCGACCTGTACCGGGTTGTCCCGCAGCATGCGCCTGAGCTCCGGCTCGGTGGGCATGGCGGTGGAGCACTCCAGCCGCGACGCCACCATTGCCCCGGCGGCGGACGCCGCCGCGAGCATCTCGCCGAGCTCCCAGCCCTCGCAGATGCCGTGGCAGAGCGTGCCGCCGAAGGCATCCCCGGCGCCCAGGCCGTTGACGACGTCGACCTCGGTGGCCGGCACCTTCAGCAGCCGGTCGCGGGTCATGGCGATGGCGCCACGGGGCCCGTCCTTGACGATCGCGAGCTCGACGCCGAAGTCCAGCAGCCGCTTCGCCGCCCGCTCGGGTTCGGCCTCGTTGACCGCCACCTGACATTCTGCGACGTTGCCGACGGCGACGGTGACGTGCGGCAGGACGGCCTGGATGCGGTCGCGCGCTTCGAGGGGCGAAGCCCAGAAGTTGTCGCGGTAGTCGAGGTCGAGCACCGTGTTCGGGGCGCGCCCCCGGATCTCGAGCGCGCGGCGGTGGGTGCTGCGGCTGGGCTCCGCGGAGAGGCCGGTGGTGGTGATCCAGAAGACCTTGGCCGAGCGGATCACGTCGGCCGGGAGGTCGTCGTCGGTGAGCAGCAGGTCGGGCGCGACGGGGCGCCGGTAGAAGTAGAGGGGGAAGTTGTCGGGCGGGAAGATCTCGCAGAAGGTCACGGGGGTGTTGTGGCCGTCGAAGACCCGGACGTAGTCGTCGTAGACGCCGAGGCGGCCCAGCTCGCGGCGGCAGAACCGCCCGAACGGGTCACGGCCCACGCCGGTCACGACCGCCGACGGGCTGCCCAGACGTGCCGCGGCGACCGCCACGTTCGTAGCGCTGCCGCCGAGGAACTTGCCGAATTGGTCGACGTCCTGCAGCCCGACGCCGGTCTGCAGGGGGTAGATGTCCACGCCGATGCGGCCCATCGTGAGCACGTCGAGCGACTTGGCGCTGAAGAGTCCCATTGCATCCACTTCGTTGAGGTTCCGCCTTCCATCCTAGGCAGCCGCCTTCAAATGTCAAGACAAAGTTTGGGCACTTCGGCAGCCTTCGGCGCGGGAAGGGCCTATAATCGTGCGGAATTCAAGCAAAGGTGCACACATGTCCAGAGAACAATTCGCTCTCGACGTCGTCGTCGACCGGAGCAGCCCCTTGCCCCTGCACGCCCAGATCGCCAACCCGCTGGCCCAGCTGATCGAGTCGGGCGAACTCGCCCCCGGCACCCGCCTGGAGGACGAGGTGTCGATGGCCCAGCGGCTCCAGGTCTCGCGTCCGACGGCGCGCAAGGCGCTCGAAACCCTGGCCAACCGCGGCCTGATCATCCGACGTCGCGGCGCCGGCACGGAGGTCACCCCCCGCCAGGTCCACCGCCCCATGGCGCTGACGAGCCTGTTCGAGGATCTAGTGGCCGCAGGCCACACGCCCCGCACCAGCGTGCTGGAGTGGCACAAGGAGGGAGCCACCCCCGGCGTGGCCTCCGCGCTCGGGATCGACGAGGGCGCCCCCGTCGTGCTCGTGCGCCGGCTGCGGATGATCGACGACCGGCCGCTCGCGATCCTGACCAACTACCTCCCCGAGGAGTCGGCGCCCGGCAAGGCCGAGCTCGCCGAACACGGCCTGTACGAACTCCTGCGCCAGCGGGGCATCCACGTCTCCATCGGCGTGCAGCAGATCGGGGCGAGGCTCGCCACCGCGAGCGAGGCGCGCCTGCTCAACGAGCCCGCCGGGTCGGCGCTGCTGACCATGCAGCGCACGGCCTACGACGCCTCGCACATCGCCGTCGAGTTCGGCATGCACGTCTACCGCGCGAGCCTCTACACGTACAGCCAGACCGTCTTCGCGCAGTAACCCTCCCCACTTTGTATTGACAAACTTTTCCTTTGGGCGTTGAATGGAGGAACGCTCGGAGTTGAGTGTTGTTGAGGAGGATTCATGAGCGACGATCACATCGCCGGCCCGCTGTGGGATGCAGCACAGGAGTTTCCGCAGACGGCGCAATGGAACGATTCGGCCGACATGGACGAGCTGCGCCAGTCCATCGCCATGGGCGGTGTCGGCGCGACGTGCAACCCGGTCATCGCCTATACGACGATCAACCAGCACAAGGACATCTGGGGCCCCCGGATCCGCCGGATCGCCGACGACAACCCCACCTGGGGCGAGAGCGACATCGGCTGGCAGGCCATCAAGGACATGTCGGTCGAGGCCGCTGGGCTGCTGCTGCCAGCCTTCGAGAAATACAATGGCGTCAACGGGCGTTTGTCAGTGCAAACCGACCCGCGGCTGCACCGCAGCGCCGAGCAGCTGGTGGCGCAGGCTGTCGAGTTCTCCGAGCTCGCGCCCAACATCATCGTGAAGGCCCCCGCCACCAAGGTGGGCATCGAGGCGATCGAGGAAGCCACCTACCGCGGCGTCTGCATGAACGTGACCGTCTCGTTCACCGTCCCCCAGGCGCTGGTGGCCGGCGAGGCCATCGAGCGCGGCCTGCGACGTCGCGAGGCCGAGGGGTTGCGCGTCGACGACATGGGCCCCGTCGTGACCATCATGGCCGGGCGCCTCGACGACTGGCTGAAGGTCGTCGTCGAGCGGGAGCAGCGCTTCCTCGACCCGGGCCACCTCGAGTGGGCCGGCATCGCCGCGGTCAAGCGCGCGTACCGGATCTTCCAGGAGCGCGGCCTGCGCTCGCGCCTCCTCGTGGCCGCGTACCGCAACGTGCTCCAGTGGAGCGAGTTCGTAGGCGGCGACCTCGTCCTCTCACCCCCCTTCAAGTGGGCGCAGCGGGTCAACGAGTCCGGGTACAAGCCGGTCTCGCGCATCGACGCGCCGGTGGCCGACGACGTCATGGAGACCCTGCTGGCCATCCCCGAATTCGTGCGCGCCTACGAGCCCGACGGCATGACGATCGACGAGTTCGATCATTTCGGCGCCACCCTCCGCACGATGCGTCAGTTCCTCGGCGCCGACGCCGACCTCGACGCCCTGGTCCGCGAGGTCCTGGTTCCGGCCCCCTGACGCCTTGAGTGGTCTTGAAACCACCGATTCGGTGGTTTCAAGACCACTGAGGGTGCCGCGGGCCTTCGCTGCAAGACTGGCCCCCATGCGTCGCCTCGCCCCCACCCTGCTCACCGCCGCGCTCCTGCTGGCCGGCTGCAGCGCCGGCTCCGACGAGCCGCCCGCCCCGGAGGTGCCGCTGGCGCCCGAGCCCGTGCCGAGCGTCGGCGTGCAGCTCTTCCAGTACAACTGGCACTCCGTCGCCCGCGAATGCACCGAGGTGCTCGGCCCGAACGACTTCGACTTCGTGCTGCTCTCCCCCGCGCAGGAACACATCCAGGGCGAGCAGTGGTGGACCTCCTACCAGCCGGTGAGCTACCGGATCGACTCCAAGCTCGGTAGCCGCGACGAGTTCGCCGACATGGTGGCCGCCTGCCACGACGTGGGTGTGAAGGTGATCGCGGACGCCGTGGTCAACCACATGGCCGGGGTCGACGGCGGCGTCGGTGTGGCCGGCTCCGAGTTCACCCACTACGAGTACCCGGGGCTGTACTCCTTCGACGACTTCCACCACTGCGGATTGACGCCCGACGACGACATCGCCAACTACCGCGACCAGGCACAGGTGCAGACCTGCGAGCTCTCCAACCTGGCGGACCTCGCCACCGGCGAACCCCACGTGCAGGAGGCGATCGCCGGCTACCTGAACGACCTCGTCTCGCTCGGCGTGGACGGGTTCCGCATCGACGCCGCCAAGCACATGCACGCCGACGACGTCGCCGCCATCGTCGAGCGCATCGACGGCGAGCCCGTCATCATCTCCGAGGTGATCCGCGCCGGCGGCGAACCGATCCAGCCGGAGGACTACCTCGACGTCGGCGCGGTCTTCGGCTTCGGCTTCGCCCGCGACATCGCGGGCATCGTGCAGGGCGGTTCGCTGCGCCTCGGCGTCGAACTCCGCGACGGCACGGTGCCCAGCGAGCAGGCGTACACCTTCGTGACCAACCACGACACGGAGCGCGGCCACCAGACCCTGTCCTACCGCGACGGCGACCAGTTCCGGCTGGCGAGCCTGCTGATGATGGCCAGCGACTACGGCACCCCCGTCCTCTACAGCGGCTACGCCTACTCCGAGCACGACGCCGGCCCGCCCCAGACGGACGGGCGCGTCGACGACGTCGTGTGCGCCACCGACGACGCACCCGCCGACGGCGAGTTCCTCTGCCTCGACGAGCAGCAGGTGGCGATGGCGTCGTGGCGGGCCCAGGTGGGTGACGCTGGCATCGAGAACCAGGTGGTGCAGGAGCGGGTGCTCGCGTTCGACCGTGGCGACGTGGGGCTCGTGGCGCTGTCCCCGCACCCGGAGCCGCGCGTGCTCGAGCTCACCACCAACCTGCCCGACGGCAACTACTGCGACGTGCTGGGCGACGACTGCAGCATCACCGTCGCCGATGGCCGGGTCACGCTCACCGTCCCGCCGATGGGCGGGGTGGCGCTCCACGTCGGGGCCATGGGCCAGGGCTGAGGACCCCAGCTGGCGGCCGGGCCGTGACAGACTTGGGCGTCGTGAGCACTCTCCCCCGGCCCGCCCCGCTCGTCCTCGGCGGTCAACGCTTCGACGCCGCCCGCCCCGCCGTGATGGGCATCATCAACCGCACCCCCGACTCCTTCTTCCCGGCCGCGCGCTTCGCCGACGACGCGAGCGCGCTGGCCCGCATCGCCGCGATGCTCGACGAGGGCGTGGACATCGTCGACGTCGGCGGCGTCCGCGCCGGCCAGGACGGCGACTGGGTGAGCGAGGCCGAGGAGATCGACCGCGTCCGGCCGCTGCTGCGAGCCGTACGCGAGCGGTTCCCGTCGCTCGTCCTCTCGCTCGATACCTGGCGCGCCGGGGTGGCGGAGGCCTGCCGCGGGCTGATCGACCTCGTCAACGACACCTGGGCCGGCGCCGACCCCGAGCTGCTGACCGTCGCGGCCGACCAGGGCGTCGGCTACCTCGTCTCGCACACCGGCGGGCTGGCTCCCAGGACGGACCCCGTCGGCGTCGACTACGGCCCGGGCGACGACGCCGTGGTCGACGACGTCCTCGCCGGCCTCGCATCGGGTGCCGCCCGCGCCCTCGAAGCGGGCATCCGGCCCGACGGGGTGATCGTCGACCCCACGCTCGACTTCGGCAAGACGACCCTCAACTCGCTGGCGCTCGTGCGCTCCACCGCCCGGATCGTCGCGCTCGGATTCCCCGTGCTGCAGGCGATCAGCCGCAAGGACTTCGTCGGCGAGACGCTCGACCTGCCCATCGACGACCGCCTCGAGGGGACGCTGGCCGCCACCGCGGTGGCGGCCTGGCAGGGGGCGACGGCGTTCCGGGCGCACGACGTGCTGGCCACCCGGCGGGTGCTGGACATGGTGGCCAGCATCCGCGGCGACCGCCCTCCGCTCCACACGGACCGGGGACGCTGAGGCCTGCCGCTCAGGTCCGACCATTCGGGCGGAAATGCCACCCCGCCCACTTTCCCAGGGGCCCTCTGGACTAGGGTAAATCCTGCGGGGCAGGACCGAACGCCCCAGGACCCGGATGGAGAACGATGAGCGCTGAGACGCAAGACTTCAACCTGGCCGCTGACTTCGCCACCCCCACCCAGGAGGACTGGGAGCGGGAAGTACTGAAGGTTTTGAACCGCAGGCGGCCTGAAGGTAAAGAGCTAGGCATCGAGCAGGCGTACAAGCGCCTCACAAGCACGACCGTCGACGGACTGACGATCAAGCCCCTGTACGTGGCCGAGGACGGCGTGGACGAGCTGGGCTACCCCGGCGTCGCCCCCTTCACCCGCGGCACCACGGTGCGCACGGGCGAGATGGAAGGCGCCTGGCACATCGCCCAGCTGCACGAGGACGGCGACGTCGCCACCACCAGGCCCGCGGTGCTCGCGGACCTCGAGCGGGGCGGCACGGCGGTCTACCTCCGCGTGGATCCCGATGCGATCGCCGTCGACGACGTCGGCGCCGCGCTGGGCGAGGTGATTCTCGACCTCGCACCGATCTACCTGACTTCGAGGACCCAGCAGTGGGCGGCCGCAGAGGCCCTCGTCGCCGTCCTCGGCAAGGGCGACGCCGGGAAGGTCTCCGGCAACCTCGGCATCGACCCGATCGGCGCGGCCGCGCTGGCCGGCACCGAAGCCGACCTCGGCGTCCTCGCGAAGGCCGTCGAACTCGCCAAGCCCTACCCGGGCGTGCGGCCCATCGTGGTCGACGCGACGATCTACCACAACGCCGGCGCCGGC
>JAAYZP010000150.1 GCA_012514785.1 Propionibacterium sp.
CCCGCGGCTGCGGCAAGACCACTTCGGCCCGCATCCTCGCCCGCTGCCTCAACTGCGTCGAAGGCCCCACCGCCGCGCCGTGCGGCGTGTGCCGCTCCTGCGTGGACCTGGCGCGCGGTGGCCCCGGCTCCATCGACGTGATCGAGATCGACGCCGCCTCGCACGGTGGCGTCGACGACGCCCGCGACCTGCGGGAGCGCGCCTTCTTCGCGCCCGTTGCGAGCCGATTCAAGATCTACATCGTCGACGAGGCCCACATGGTCACCGCGGCCGGCTTCAACGCGCTGCTGAAGCTCGTCGAGGAGCCGCCGCCGCACGCGAAGTTCATCTTCGCCACCACGGAGCCCGAGAAGGTCATCGGCACCATCCGTTCCCGCACACATCACTACCCCTTCCGGCTCGTGCCGCCGCGCACACTGTCGTCGTACCTCTCGGAGATCTGCGAGGCCGAGGGCGTGCAGATCGACCAGACGGTGCTGCCGCTGGTGGTCCGCGCCGGCGGGGGCTCGGTGCGCGACGCCCTCTCCGTGCTCGACCAGCTGCTCGGCGGCGCCGCAGAGACCGGCGTCGACTACGAGCAGGCGGCCGCGCTGCTGGGCTACACCCCCGACACGCTGCTCGACGACATCATGGACGCCTTCGCCGCGGGCGACTCCTCGGCGGTGTTCCGCACCATCGACAAGGTGATCGAGACCGGCCAGGACCCGCGAAGGTTCGCCGAGGACCTGCTGCGCAGGCTGCGCGACCTCGTGATCCTCGCCGCCGTCCCCACAGCGGTGGAGGACGGGATCCTCGAGGTCTCGGGCGACCAGAGTGAGCGGCTCAAGACCCAGGCGGCCGGCATGGGCTCCGGCGAACTGACCCGCGCGGCCGAGGTGATCGCCGTCGGGCTGACGGAGATGCGCGGCACCACCGCCCCAAGGCTCCACCTCGAGCTGATGTGCGCCCGCGTGCTCCTGCCCGGGGCCGACGTCGACGAGCGCGGTCTCCACGCACGGATGGATCGCCTGGAGCGCCGCGTCGGCATGATGGGACCGGCCGACGCGCCCGCCGAAGTGCCCGCGCAGCAGCAGGCCGCCCCGCCGACACGACAGGCCGCCCCACCCGCGCAGCAGGCCCCGCCGACGCGACAGCAACCGCCCCCGGAGCCTGAGCCTGAGCGCCCCGTGCCGCAGGCCGAGGACCCGACGGCACCCCGCCCGATGCGTCGGCCCGCGGGGGATCCCCCGCGCCAGCGCCCGGCCGGTGCGCCGCCGTCGTCGGACGCGTCCCCCGCGGCACCATCCTCGACGCCGCCCCCGACGCCGGCCCCCACGCCGGCACCGCCGACGTCGACGCCCGGCAAGCTGGGCACGGCCGAGATGCGGCGAGCCTGGCCCACGGTGCTGGAGGAGGTGAAGCGACGTCGTCGGTTCACCTACATGCTGCTCAGCCAGCACGCGCAGGTGCAGGACGTGCAGGAGGGCATGCTCGTGCTCGGCTTCGCCAACGCCGGCGCGCGCGACAACTTCGGCAGCGGCGGCTCGCACGACATCCTCGTCGACGCGATCATCGAGACGCTCGGCGTCGAGTTGCGGATCCAGGGCGTGGTGGCGAACGAGGAACTCGCGCAACGTGGGCAACGCTCACCCGGCGCCGCCCCGGAGCCGCCACCGGCGTCCATGCCGGACCGTGACCCGGAGCCGCCGCCGGAGCCGGAGTACGCGGAGATGTCGGACGACGACGAAGAATTCGACGGTGGCACGAACGCCGAGGAGTTGTTGGGGCGAGAGTTCGGTGCCGAGATCATTTCGGTGGACGAGGATCCCGAAGAGCCGACGTAGACTGAGGGTCACGTCGAGGGAAGGAAATACATGTTCGGCGAAGGCTTTGACATGAATGCGCTGATGCAGCAGGCGCAGAAGCTGCAAGAGGATATGGCCAAGGCGCAGGAGGAGATGGCCGCGAAGTCGTTCACCAGCTCCGCAGGCGGTGACCTCGTGAGCGTCACGCTC
Organism: Propionibacterium sp.; assembly: GCA_012514785.1. Taxonomy (GTDB): domain Bacteria; phylum Actinomycetota; class Actinomycetes; order Propionibacteriales; family Propionibacteriaceae; genus Arachnia. Next base: position 1,995 of record JAAYZP010000150.1, read on the forward strand.
AACGGGCAGGGCCTGCTCACGGCCATCACGATCAAGCCGGAGGCCACCGAGGACGTCGAGACGCTCCAGGACCTCATCATCGCGGCGTTCCGTTCGGCGAAGGCCGACGCGGACCAGTCCCTGGTGGAGTCGATGCCGCAGGTTCCCGGGCTGGGGATGTAGTTGTACGAAGGCCCGATCCAGGATCTCATCGACGAGCTGAGCCGCTTGCCGGGCGTCGGTCCGCGCAGCGCGCAACGCATCGCGTTCTTCCTGCTGGACGCGCCCGAGGAGGACGTGTTCAAGCTTGCCGACACCATGCGCGACGTCAAGCGGGCGGCGCGCTTCTGCGAGGTGTGCTTCAACGTCTCGCAGGACGAGCGCTGCCGCGTGTGCCGCGACCCGCGCCGCGACCAGTCGATCCTCTGCGTCGTGGAGGAGTCGAAGGACGTCGTCGCGATCGAGCGCACCAACGAGTTCCGCGGGCTCTACCACGTGCTGGGCGGCTCGATCTCGCCCATCGACGGCCGGGGTCCTGCCGACCTCCACACCCGCGAACTGTTCACGCGCCTCGCCGACGGTGCGGTGCAGGAGGTCATCCTCGCCACCGACCCCGACACCCAGGGGGAGGCGACGGCGTCGTACCTCAGCCGGATGCTGCGCGACTTCGGCGTGCGGGTGACGCGCCCGGCGAGCGGCCTGCCCGTCGGCGGCGACCTCGAGTACGCGGACCAGATCACGCTCGGGCGCGCCTTCGAGGGCCGACGCTCGATGTTCCCCGAGGTGAGCGCCAGCTAACGCCTCGGCAGTGGGGCATATGCCTCGTGTGCGGCGACGTCGCCGCACACGTTGCTTCGGCCTGTGGCCCGCGTGGTGCTAGTGGTGGTCGTCGCCGTGCTCGATCGCCTTGCGGTCCGGCGGCTTGCGCGCCTCGACGACGGCCG
>JAAYZP010000151.1 GCA_012514785.1 Propionibacterium sp.
CAGGATGTCGTGGAACTGCAGCAGCAGGACGGTCTCCCAGAGGCGCCGCAGCTCTTCGTACGGGTAGGGTGCGCCGACGCGCAGCGCGGCGGTGCTCGCCCAGAGTTCGGCCTCCCGCAGCAGCGCCTCGCTGCGGCGGTTACCCCGCTTCGTGCGCGCCTGCGACGTGTACGTGCCGCGGTGGAACTCGAGGTAGAGCTCGCCCGACCACACCGGCGGCTCCGGGTACTCCTCCTCGGCGTGGGCGAAGAACTGCTCCGGCGAGGCGAGCCGCACCTTCGGGGAGCCCTCGAGGTCCGCGCTGCGTCGGGCGCGGGCCAGCATCTCCCGGGTCGGTCCCCCGCCGCCGTCGCCGTAGCCGAACGGCAGCAGCGACGACGTCGCCCCCGCCTTCTCCGCGAACTGCCCCTCGGCGCGTGCGAGGTCGGCCATGCCGACGTCGGAGCCGTACGTGTCCGCGGGCGGGAAGTGCGTGAAGATCCGCGTGCCGTCCAGCCCCTCCCAGAGGAACGTGTGGTGCGGGACGCGGTTGGTCTCGTTCCAGGACAGCTTCTGGGTCAGGAACCAGCGGGCGCCCGCCTGGGCCATGATCTGCGGGAGCGCGGCCGTGTAGCCGAAGGAGTCGGGGAGCCAGACGATGCTGGTGTCGACGTCGAACTGCTCGCGGAAGTAGCGGGTGCCGTGCACGAACTGGCGCACGAGGCCCTCGCCGCCGGGCAGGTTCGTGTCGGACTCCACCCACATGCCGCCGACCGGCACGAAGCGCCCCTCGCGGATCCGGCGCCGCATGCGCTCGAAGAGTTCGGGGCGGTGCTCCTGGATCCAGGCGTACTGCTGGGCCGAGGACGCCGCGAACACGAAGTCGTCGTGCTGGTCCATGAGGTCGAGCACGTTGCTGCACGTCCGGGCCACCTTGCGCACCGTCTCGCGCACCGGCCACAGCCACGCGGAGTCGATGTGGGCGTGGCCGACGGCGAAGAGCTCGTGCGCGCTGGCCGCCGCGGGCCGGGACAGGACCTCGGCGAGTTCGGCGCGCGCACCGCGACCAGGCCGGCCCGCAGGGTGCCGTAGAAGGCGAGCAGCCAGTCGATCGAGTTCTCGCCCAGGATCGCGACGCGGTCCCCCGCACCCAGGCCGCGGGCCAGCAGGCGGTCGGCGACGCCGTCGGCGCGCGCGACGAACTCGTCGAACGAGATCCGCTCGACAGCACCCGGCCGGTAGAAGGTGATCGCCTCACCGGTTCCGGCTGCGACCGCCTCACCCTGGTTGCGGTACGGGAAACCCTCGATCATGCGCCGGCCCCGGCGGCTGATGCGAGGAACGTGCCCCGCCCGATCGCGACGACCTTCCCGTCGGCGCCGATCACCTCCGCCTCGGCGGTGGCGATCTGCGAACCCAGCTTGATCAGGCGGCCGACGACCGTCAGCGGGCCCACCGCCGCGCCGCGCAGGTAATGCACGGTGAGGTCGATCGTCGGCACGGGTTTGCCGATGGTGCCCACGAGCGCGAAGTCCGCGGCCGTGTCCAGGAGCGCGGCGAGGATGCCGCCGTGCACCACGGGGGGCTCGACGGTGGTGCGCCACTCCGGGCGCGCCTCGGTCTCGAACGTGATGCTGATTCCGGTCAGCTCCGTGACCCTCAGGCCCAGCCAGCTGTTGTACGGGCTGTCGTCGATCCAGGACTGGACGACGTCGAGTGCGGGCAGCGTCATCCCTCAGCCCTCCAGCCAGGGGTCGATGACGACCTTGCCGAGCACCTGGCGGTCCTCGAGGCGCCGCAGGGCGTCGATGGCGCCGTCGAGGCCGACGACCGAGTCGATCACGGGTGCGAAGTCGCCCTCCTCGATGTAGCCGAGCAGGGCGGTGAAGTCGGACGTGTCGAAGCCGTTGCTGCCGATGATGCGCAGCTCGAAGCTCCAGATGTAGCGCAGGTCCTCGGTGGGGTCGTAGCCGGCGGTGGCACCGCAGACGAGGATGGAACCGCCGCGCTTGGTGGAGCGCAGGCTGGGGTGCCAGGTGTCGCCGCCGGTGTTGTTGACGATGACGTCGAAGCCGCCGTCGGAATTGTTCCGCGACGGCTTGCCGAGGTGCTCCTTCGTCCAGGCGTAGAAGTCCTGCTTGCGGTAGTTGATGAACTCGTCGGCGCCGAGCGCGAGCAGCTGCTCGCCCTTCTCGTCGGTGCCGGCGGCGGCCACGACATGCGCGCCGAGCTTCTTGGCGAGCAGGACCGAAGCGGTGCCCACGCCGCCGGAGGCGCCGAGGACGAGCACCTTGTCGCCGGCCTTGATCGTCTGCTTGTCGACGATCATGCGGTGCGCGGTGCCGTAGGCGACCGGCAGCGCGGCCGCCTACGCGAAGGTCACGGCCTCCGGCAGCGCGATCAGCTGCGAGGCTTCGACGAGCGCGTACTGCGCGAGCCCGCCGTCGACGACCTCGCCCATCAGCTTGCCCTCGGAGTTGATCGGGTGCACGAGGACCCGGTCACCGACGCTCCACCCGTCGACTCCCTCGCCCAGCTCGTCGATCTCGCCGGCGATGTCGAGGCCGGGGACGACGGGCATGGGGATGGTGATGCCCGGCATGCCGCGGAGGGTGAAGATGTCGTGGTAGTTCAGCGAGCTGGCGCGCACCTTGATGACGACGTGGCCGGGTGAGGCCACGGGCCTGGGGTGGTCGTCGATGAGGCGCATCGCCTCGACGGTGCCGTGCTCGGGGATGATGACCGCGCGCAAGGGGGGCTCCTTCAGTGGGGGGTTCGGTGGTTCGGGGTTGGGAGGCTGGGGTCAGCCGATGGTCCAGGTGCCGGAGGGCCCGGCGACGGTGAGGGTGAGGGAGGGCTGGTCGGCCGGGCGGACGTCGACCTCGGTGCCCAGCGCCGCGTAGCGGGCCTCGACCCACGCGGGGTCGGGGTGCAGGACGGCGAAGTCGACGAGCTCGGCCGCGGCACCGACGGTGTCCGCCGGCGACGGCGTCTCGCCCCAGTCGATGAGGAACGGGATCACGCCCGTCTCCTCCGCCGACAGGGGGCTGGTGAGCCGCCAGGTGAGCATGGTGCCGGCCGTGTCCCGGCGGCGGCCGTCGGACAGCTCGCCGAGGTCGACGTCGAGGGCGCGGGCCGCGTCGATCGCGGCCTGCGGGTCGGCCGGGTGGATCGCGAACGTGGAGACCTTCGGCTCCGTGACCCGGTGCAGGTTGAACACGCGACGCGCGTCCGTCACCTCGGCACCCGGGTCGAGCCCGATGATCTCCAGGTAGGCGCCCCCGCCGAAGGTGACGAGGTGGTTGCGCGTGCCGAAGTCGGGGTGCACGCCCCCGAGCTCGGGGGCGACGCCGGTGGCGGCTTCGAACGCGGCGACGGTGCCGGCGAGATCCGGCGTCGCGACGACGATGTGGTCCAGATTCTGGTACGAGCGGGACATGACTTCCTTCACGGCTGTGGGCACAACTACCCACAACTACGAAGTGTCCTTATTTATTCCCGACTGCTCCGGGCCAGTCGAGGATCGTGCGTGCCCGCTCCACGTCGTCGCGCATCTGCTCGATCAGCGCCGGGACGCCCTCGAAGCGCACCTGGCCGCGGAGGTGCTCCACGAAGTCGACGGTGACCTCGGCGCCGTACAGGCTGAGGTCGTCTCGGCCGATCACGTGGCTCTCCACGCGCCGCTCCGTGCCGTCGAAGGTGGGGTTCGAGCCGACGGAGATGGCCGCGGGCATCGGCGCGCCTCCGGGGATGTCGACGCGGGTGAGCCAGCCGGCGTACACGCCGTCGGCGGGGACGGCCGAGCCGTTGCTGACGATCAGGTTCGCCGTCGGGAAGCCCATCTCGCGGCCCCGCTGATCGCCCATCACCACGAGGCCCCGGAACTGGAAGGGGCGGCCGAGGTGGCGGGCGGCGGTGGCTACGTCGCCGATCCGGAGCGATTCGCGGATCGTGGTGGAGCAGGTGGTCTCGTCGCCGATCGCGGAGAGCTCGAGAGCCTCCACCTCGAACTGGCCCTCGCCGAGGCGACGCAGGACCGTGACGTCGCCTGCGGCCCGGTGGCCGAAGCGGAAGTTGGTGCCGACGACGACGCGGTTCGGCTCCAGCGGCAGCAGGAAGGTGTCGACGAATTCTTCCGGGCTCATGTTCGACACGGCCTGGTTGAAGTGGATGACCCGCACCTCGTCGGCGCCGGCCTGGCGCAGCAGCTCGAGGCGCGTCTGCAGGTCGGTGAGGAGCTTGGGCGCCTTGTCGGGGCGCAGCACGGACACGGGGTGCGGCCAGAAGGTGACGACGATGAGCCGCTCCAGACCACCGGCGCGGGCCTGCTGCAGCACCGCCTGGTGTCCGCGGTGCACACCGTCGAAGTTCCCTATCGCGACAACGCTCACCGGGCCACCCTATGCAATTTCTTCATCAGGAGCCACCAGCACGGAGACCGGCACAGCCCGGCCGTCCTGCGGCTGGTAGAGGGCCAGCAGCCTGCCGCCGGGTGACAGCAGGCCCGTGACGGGCGCGGGGAGCGCGACGTCGATGGCGCGCCCGTAGCGGACGTCGTCGGTCTGGGCCGCATCCAGCGTGATGGTCGCAAAGCTGCGCCTTGCCGCCTCGGCCATGGACATCAGCACGGGCGGCTCGTCGCCGAGCGCCACGGCGTCCTCGATGCGGTAGCCGCCGATCCTCGTGCGCCGCAGACTGGTCAGGTGACCGCCGACGCCGAGCGACTCCCCCAGGTCGCGGGCGATCGCCCGGATGTAGGTGCCACTGGAGCACTCGACGTCGATGTCGACGTCGAGGCAGGCCCCGTCGGGGCGTGAACCCAGCACGTCGAAACGGGCCACGGTGACGGCCCTCGGCTTGAGCTCCACGGGCTTACCCTCGCGGGCGAGCGCGTAGGCGCGCTTCCCGTCGACCTTGATCGCCGAGACGCTGCTGGGCACCTGCTGGATGTCGCCTCTGAGCGGCTCGCAGGCGCGCTCGATCTCCGAGCGTGTGAGTCCGGCGGCGTCGGCCACCGGGGTGACGGTGCCGTCGGCGTCGTCCGAGTCGGAGCGCTCCCCCAGCCGCACGGTGGCGAGGTAGCGCTTGTCGTGCAGCGCAAGGTGCCCGAGGAGTCGGGTGGCGCGCCCGACGCCGAGGATGAGCACGCCGGTGGCCATGGGGTCCAGGGTGCCGGCGTGGCCGATCTTCCGCGTACCGAGCACGCGGCGCAGCCGGCCGACCACCTGGTGGGAGGTGACCCCCGACGGCTTGTCGAGGATCACCACCCCCTCAGGATTCACTCCAGCGGCTTCTTGTAGGGATCGGCCTCGCCCGCGAACTGCTGCCCTTCGCGCAACGCGGCGGTGGCCTCGTCGCTGGCCTGGGCCTGGGCGAGGAGGTCGGCGATGTGCCGGGCCTCCTCGTCCGTGGCGTCGAGCACGAACTGCAGCGACGGCGTGTGCCGGAGCCCCAGCTGCTGCCCGACGGCCGTGCGCAGCATGCCCTTCGCGGATTCGAGCGCCGCGGCGCTGCCCGTGCGGGCAGCCTCGTCACCGAGCACCGTGTAGAACGCGGTGGCCTCACGGTTGTCGCCGGTGAGGCGGACGTTCGTGATGGTGATGAACCCTTTGCGGGGGTCCTTCAGCCGGCGGTCGATCGTCGTCGCCAGGATCGTGCGGATCTGGTCGGCGAGTTTCGCGTTGCGGGGATTGCTCATCAGTCGCGCTCCTGTTCGACCATCTCGTAGACCTCGACGATGTCGTCGACCTTGATGTCGTCGAAGTTGTGCAGGGTCAGACCACACTCGAAGCCCTCGCGGACCTCCGTGGCGTCGTCCTTCTCCCGGCGCAACGAGGCGATGGTGGTGTCGGTGACCACGACGCCGTCGCGCAGCAGACGCGCCTTGGCGCCCCGCTTGACGACACCGTCGATGACCATACAGCCGGCGATGTTGCCGATCTTGGACGAGCGGAAGATGTTGCGAATCTCCGCCTGGCCACGGACTTCTTCCTTGTAGATCGGCTTGAGCATGCCCTTGAGCGCTGCTTCGATCTCGTCGATCGCCTGGTAGATGACCGAGTAGAACCGCATGTCGACGTTCTCCTGGTCGGCCATCTGGGCGGCGTGCGGCGTGGGCCGCACGTTGAAGCCCAGGATGACTGCCTTGGAGGCGGCGGCCAGCGAGACGTTCGTCTCGGTGATCGCACCCACGCCGCGGTCGATGACCCGGAGCGAGACCTCCTCGGAGACCTCGATCTTGGTGAGCGCGTCCTCCAGAGCCTCGACGGAGCCGGCCCCGTCACCCTTGAGGATGAGCAGGAGCTCCTGCGTCTCGCCCTTCTCGAGCTGCTCGAACAGCTGGTCGAGCGTCTTGCGACGGCTCGTCTTCGCCTGCTCGGCCGCACGCATGCGGGCTTCGCGCTTGTCGGCGATCTGGCGGGCGACGCGGTCGTCGTCGACGACCAGGAAGTTGTCGCCGGCGCCCGGCACCGAGGTTAGGCCCAGCACCTGGACCGGCATCGACGGGGGAGCCACGTCCACGCTCTCACCCAGGTCGTTGATCATCGCGCGGACGCGGCCGTGGGCCGAGCCGGCGACGATCGAGTCACCGATGTGGAGCGTGCCGCGGTGCACGAGCACCGTGGCCACGGGGCCGCGGCCCTTGTCGAGGTGCGCCTCGATGGCGACACCCTGCGCGGGCATGTCCGGGTTCGCGCGCAGGTCCAGCGCGGCGTCGGCGGTCAGCACGATCGCTTCGAGCAGCTCGTCGAGACCCTGGCCGTTAAGCGCGGAGACGTCCACGAACTGCGTGTCGCCGCCGTACTCCTCCGGCACGAGGCCGTATTCGGAGAGCTGGCCGCGGACCCGCGTGGGATCGGCGGATTCCTTGTCGATCTTGTTGACGGCCACGACGATCGGCACTTCCGCCGCGACGGCGTGGTTCATCGCCTCGATCGTCTGCGGCATCACGCCGTCGTCCGCGGCCACCACCAGCACGGCGATGTCCGTGGACTTCGCGCCGCGGGCACGCATGGCCGTGAAGGCCTCGTGACCAGGGGTATCGATGAAGGTGATCTTGCGGTCGCGGTCGTCCACCGTGGCGTCCACCTGGTAGGCACCGATGTTCTGCGTGATGCCACCGGCCTCACCGCTGGCGACGTTCGACTTGCGGAACGTGTCCAGCAGGCGGGTCTTACCGTGGTCGACGTGGCCCATGACGGTCACGACGGCCGGGCGCGGCTCGAGGTCGTCCTCGTCGCCGAAGTCCTCACCGAACTCGACGTCGAAGCTCTCGAGCAGCTCGCGGTCCTCGTCCTCGGGGGAGACGACCTCGATGTTGTACTCGAGCTCGGCACCCAGGATCTCCAGGGTGTCGTCGTTCACGGACTGCGTGGCCGTGACCATCTCGCCCAGGTGGAAGAGCACCTGCACCAGCGACGCCGGCTCGACGTTGATCTTCTCGGCCAGGTCGGTCAACGATGCACCGCGGCGCAGACGAACCGTCGCGCCACCGCCCTTGCGGACGCGCACGCCGCCGATCGACGGCGCCTGCATCTCGTCGAACTCTGCTCTGCGCTGCTTCTTGGACTTGCGTCCGCGGCGACCTCCTGCGCCTCCGCGGCCGAACGCACCCTGCGTGCCTCCACGGCCACGGGCACCGCCGCGACCCGGCGGGGGTCCGCCCATGGGGGGACCGAAGCCGCCGCCACCGGGCGCGCCGGGGCGTCCTCCACCGGGACGGCCACGACCGCGGCCTCCCCCGCCTCCGCGGGTCGCGGGCGCGCCGAGTGACGAGGACTGCTGCTTGGGCATCATCGCGGGGTTCGGGCGCGGCATCCCGGAGGTGCCGCCGGGGCGCGGCATGCGCCCCTGGTCCGAACCCGCTCCTGCACCTGCACCTGCGCCGGGGCGCGGGCCGGGGCGGCCGCCGTCGGGGCGGGGGCGACGCTGCTGCGTGCCCATCCCCTGCGAGGAAGCGAACGGGTTGTTGCCGGGGCGAGGCGCGCCGCCGCGGCGCGGCATGGAGCCGGGCGTGGCGCCACCGCCGCCCGGACGGGGTCCGGGGGTGCCGGGACGCGGCCCGGGGGTGCCGGGGCGGGGCGCCGGCTTCGCGGCACCCGGCTTGGGCGCCGGGGGCGTCGCGGGCCGAGCCGCCTCGGCCGGGGGCTGCGGTGCGGGCGCCGCCGGGCGCGGTGCCGGCGTCGAGGGCTTGGCCGCCCGAGGGGTCGGCCGGGGCCCTTCCTGCCCGGGCACGGGTGCGCCGGGCGTGGCCACGGGGCCGGGAACCGGACTCTGGCCGGGGACGGGTGCACCGGGGGTCGCTACCGGACCGGGCGTGGGGGCCTGGCCGGGCTTCGGCGTCGCGGGCTTCGCCGGAGCCGGCTTCGCCGCGGGCTTGGCCGCAGCCGGCTTCGGCTTCTCCGCCGCAGGCTTCGGGGTCGCTGCGGGGGCCTTGGCCTCCGGAGCCTTGTCTTTCGCATCGAAATGTTCGCGGATGCGGCGCACGACGGGGGCCTCCAGCGACGACGATGCGCCGCGGACGTACTCCCCCTGGTCATTCAGCCACGTCAGCAGATCCCTGCTGGGCATGCCGAACTCTTTTGCGATCTCATGAACGCGAGGCTTAGCCACTACTCTCCTTCAAGGGGGCCCTGCCTCAAGCGGTCAGGACCGGTCAGTTGTTGCTCATCGTTGGATTCTCATCGAGTGGTCATGAGCGTTAGCCCACCTTCTGGGTCAGTGCCCCACGAACGGGGGCAGCGGAAACGACGGTCTCGGAACGAGACCGTCACCTAGTCTAACGCGCCACCCTCCCCTGTTTGCAAACGCGCATGGGTGTACGCTGACAGAAAAGGTTATCTTAGAGATGGTGATGGAGCCGATGACGTTCTTCGAACAGCTCGCCGGGGACGGGCGCCGGATCGCGCTGGACTGCGACGTCACCGTCGGGACGTGGCCGCCGCGGGCCGACGTCGCCTCCGATCCGGTCGCCGTCACCGGGATCCTCGCGAGGGGCCGCATCGACAACGCGCTCGTGACCAACGCGCAGGCGGCGTGGTACGACGAGGCCGGCGGGCACGACGAGCTGGCGGGGTGGGCGGCGGAGTTCGGCTGGCTGCGGTGCAACGCCGTGAACCTGCGCGACGTCATCGGCATCGGCGAGCGGCTCGACCGGTGGATGGTCGACGGCGTGCGGGCCATCCGCCTGCCGTCGACGATGCAGGGCGTCGCGCCCGGCTCCCCCGGCTACCGGCTCCTCGTCCGGGAAGCCGCCCGCCGCGGGCTCCTGATGCTGGCCGAGGGCGACTTCGCCTCGGCCCAGGCACCGTTTCGCGGCCTGGGCGCGAAGGTGATCTTCCTCGACGCGGGCTACTACGAGATGTCCGACTTCCTCGTCGTGGCCGCCGACGAGCCCCGGTTCGTGGCCTCCACGAGGCGGATGCTCGGCCCCGATTCCATCGAGATCATCTGCGAGAGCGTGGGCAGCTCGCACCTCGCGTTCGGATCCGGCAGCCCGCTCCAGGACCTCGAGCCCACCGTGTGGCGCCTGCTGGACGCTCGCATCCCACCGGGCGACTTCGACGCCGTCGCCGGCGGCACACTGACCCGACTCCTGGAGGATTGAGCCCCCATGCACGACTACCCCAGCTACGCCGACCACCGCGGCCGGAGGATCGGCGTCGAGGAGGAGGCGGCCGTGCTCCGCGTGCTCCGCAGCGGACACCTCTCGCGGGTCGACGGCGTGGAGACCCCCGCGCTCGAGCGCGAGTTCGCCGAGCTCATGGGTGCCGCGCACGCCGTCGCGGCCGCCACCGGCTCCGGTGTCATCCACGCCGCCGTCGCAGCGCTCGACCTCGAGCCGGGCGACGAGATCGTCGTCCCGCCGATCACGGATGCGGGCAGCGTGATCGGGGCGATGGCGCAGGGACTCGTGCCCGTATTCGCGGACCTGGACCCGATGACGGGATGCCTCACGCCGGCGTCGGTCGAGGCGGTGCTCACCGAACGCACCCGCGCGGTCATAGTGGTGCACCTCTTCGGCGGCGCGGCGGACGTCGAGGGCATCGTCGAGCTGTGCCGCCCGCGCGGCATCAGGGTGGTCGAGGACTGCGCCCAGGCCTACCTGACGCGCACCGCCTCCGGCGCGCTGGTGGGGACCGTGGGCGACATCGGCTGCTTCAGCCTGCAGCAGTCGAAGCACATCACCACCGGCGACGGCGGCCTGCTGATCACCGACGACGCCGCCCTGGCGCGACGCGCTGCCCTGTTCACCGACAAGGGCTGGCCGCGCGACACGGGCGAGCGCACCCACCTGTTCCTGGGGCTCAACTACCGGATGAACGAGCTCACCGCGGCCGTCGCCCGCGCCCAGCTGCCGAAGCTGGAGGGCATCGTCGCGGACCGGCGCAGGGCGGCGCAGGCGTGGTCCGAGGCGGCCCATGCTCCCGGTATCCACGTGGCGCCCGACGTCGGGCGCCACAGCTACTGGCTGTTCCCGATCATCATCGACGAGCGCGTAGCCGGTTTCGACAACCGGCGGCTCGTCGAGACGCTGGCCGGCTCGGGGCTCGGTGCGTCGGCGGGCTACCTGCAGCGCGTGCTCTACGACAACCCGCTGTTCACGGAGCGCAGGACGTTCGGCGACTCCGGGTGGCCGCTCACCCTCTCCGAGCGCGTCCATCCCCACTGCCCGGTTGCCGAGCACATGGTCGGCACGAGCCTGGTCACGCTCGCCATCAACGAGAACTTCACCGACGCGGAGATCGACTCGTCGGCCGCGGCACTGCGCTCCGCGCTGGGGGTGGCCGCTGATGGCTGAGCTGCACCCGATCGCGCGGGCCCGCCACATCGTCGACGTGCACGCCCACGTGGGCCCCTACTTCTTCCACATGGGCGCCGACGGGATCGACGACGTGGTCCGGCTCTGCGAGCGGTGGGGCATCACACGGCAGCTGGTCTCGCACGCCCGCGGCGTCTTCCACGACGCGAGGGCCGGCAACGAGGAGCTGGCGCGGGTGATCGAAGGCCAGCACCGGCTGCGCGGTTACGTGGTGATCAACCAGCGCGACCTCACCACCGCGGCCCGGGAGCTCGATCGGTGGCTGCAGCCCGGCAGCCCCTTCGTCGGGGTGAAGATCCACACGCACTACCCGCGCACGGCCATGGACTCCCCGCAGATCCGCGACGCCCTGCAACTGCTCGACGACCACGCCGCCACGCTCCTGATCCACACGTGGGGAACCGACGTCGTCGACCTCGCTGAGGCGATGCGCGGCCTGCACCGGATCCGGGTGATCGCGGGGCACATGGGTGCTGACCGGTGGGACCTCGCGTGCGAGGCCGCCCACCACACGCCCCACCTGTACCTCGAACCGTCGTGCTCCGTCGCGCTCGCCGGCCAGATGCGCCACGTGATGGACCACACCCCGCGAGGGCAGGTGCTGTTCGGCACGGACGCCACGCTGCTCGACCCGGCCGTGGCGTTCGGGCAGGTGGCGGCGGCGGACATGTCGTCCGACGAGCTCGACGACGTACTGTGGAGGAACGCGCTCGCCCTATTCGGGGACGCTCTCGGGATCCAGTAACCGCAGCAGCTCGGCGTCCACCGTCGCGCCCGGGAACGCCCGACCGATCGCGCGACGTTCGACGGCCATCACCACGCAGCCCGGGTGCAGGTAGGCGCCGCGACCCTCGGCGCGGGGACGGGTGCCGTCGACGACGGTGCCCCCGCGCCGCACCAGGCGGATCAGCGAGGACTGCTCGTCCGTCCTCCTGCACCCGATGCAGGTGCGCCGGGGCATCAGGCCGCGGTGTCGGGCTGGATGTCGATCCGCCAGCCGGTGAGGCGTGCGGCGAGCCGGGCGTTCTGCCCCTCCCGGCCGATCGCGAGCGACAGCTGGTAGTCGGGCACGATCGCGCGGCAGGCCTTGCCTGCCAGGTCGGTGATGATCACGTTGAGCACCTTCGCCGGGGACAACGCCGCCGCGACGAACTTCGCCGGGTCCTCCGAATAGTCGACGATGTCGATCTTCTCTTCGCCCAGCTCGTTGGTGACCGCGCGCACGCGCTGGCCCATGGGGCCGATGAACGCGCCCTTCGCGGAGACGTCGGCGTTGTTGGACATGACGGCGATCTTCGTCCGGTGACCCGCCTCGCGCGCGATCTCCTTGATCTCCACCACGCCTTCGGCGATCTCCGGGACCTCCAGTGCGAAGAGCTTCCTCACGAGGCTGGGGTGCGTGCGGGAGACCACCACCTGGGGGCCGTGCATCTCGCGGCGCACGCTCACGATGAACACGCGCAGCCTGCGGCCGTGCGAGTAGTCCTCGCCCGGTGCCTGCTCGGCGAGCGGCATGATCGCCTCGAGCGTGCCGAGGTCGACGCGGACCGTCTTGGAGTCGCGGTCCTGCTGGATCGTGCCGACGACGATGTCGCCCTCGACGCCCGCGAAGTGGCCGTACTTCTGGTCGTCCTCCGCCTCGCGGATGCGCTGGGTGATCACCTGCCGCGCGGTCGAGGCCGCGACCCGCCCGAAGTCCTCCGGGGTGTCGTCGAAGTAGCCGATGATCTCGTCGTCGTCCCCGAACTCGGGTGCGAGCACCGAGACCTTGCCGGTCTTGCGATCGATGTCGATCTTCACGCCGCGCAAGGCGTTGTCGGTCTTGTCGTACGCGTTGAGGATGGCATCCTCCAGCGTCTTGAGCAGATACTCCGTCGGGATTTCCCGCTCGCGCTCGATCGCGCGCAATGCAGCCAAGTCGATATCCATGACTAATCCTCCTTGCGGTTCATCTCGACCTGGATCACGGCTTTCGTGATGTCGTCGAGTAGGTACTTGGTGACTTCGCCCTTCACGTCGAGCGCGACGGCGTCGTCCTCGGCGCCGACGATGCGGCCCTCGAGCTCCGCGTCGCCCAGCCAGAGCTTCACGAGGCGTCCCGTGTTACGGCGGTAGTGTTTCGGGTGCGTCAACGGCTTCGAGACGCCGCGCGAGGACATCTCCAGCGTGAACGGCGCATCCCCGACGGTGTCGCTCTCGTCCAGCGCCGCGGAGACGGCCCGGGAAGCCGAGGCGATGTCGTCGAGTAGCGGGCCCTTGCCCTCGGGGCCGTCACCGTCGACGGTGACCCGCACCACCGCGCGCCGCCCCACAGGAGTCACGTCGAGTGCGTCCAATTCCAGGCCGAAATCCCCCAGGATGGGTTCGATCACCTGGGCCAAGGCTCGTTCTTGCATGCCAACTCCTGCTATCCGCTTGTGAGCTCGATTGTGAGGATCCATCATACCTTCCGGCCGCGATAGGCTGCGACTCATGGTTCTTGCGCGTCGGACGCTGCTGCTGGGCGGCGCCCTCGGCCTCGTCGGCTGCACCGGCTCCCCCACGATCGACGTCGACCCCTCCGCGACGCCCCACGTGCAGGTCGACGAGGAGCCCCAGCAGCACCCGACGCTCGCCTCCGCGGCCGCACTGGTGGGCGGGCTGCGCGCGCAACTGGAGGCGGCGGCGCCCGGCGCCTGGCGCGACGCCGCACTGGCGCAGTGCGACGCCCAACTGGCCCGCTTCAACTCCCCCGCGCCACTCGGTGAGCCCGAGCCCATCTTCTCCCCGGAGGCCGGGCGATTCTCCGACCTGCCCACGGCCGTCACCGACACGGTCTCCGGCCTGGTCGCATGCGCCGACGAGGCCCCGCACGTCGCCGAACGGGTGCTGTTCCTGTCCGCCGCGGCTGCCACGTCGGGACTCGCGGACACCGAGTCGATGCCGGGCGAGGGCGCGGAGCCCACGTTCTTCGAGACGCTCGAATCGCAGTGGCCCGTCGCCCTGGGGCATACCTGGGCGCTCGTCTACGGGCTGGAGACGGCGCTGGGGCGGGCGCGCCCCGACGATGGCCTGCGCGACTCGCTGCGGGCAAGGCTCACGTCGGCGAAGTCCCTGCGTAACCACCTGCGGGAGCACATCGACGGCGTCGCCCCGTCCCAGCCGGCGAGCTTCGCGCTGCCCACGGCGATGTCCACCCCAGAGGAGGTGGCGTCGGGCTGGGCCGAGTTGGAGGTCCGCCTGCTGGAGGGGCTGGTGCTGCTCGCAGCCGACGACGGCGGCGCCTCCGATCTGTGGCGACCCCAGGTGGTCCAGGCGCAGGCTGCGGGCGGACGGATCCCCCGCTGGCCCGGCTGGGACTAGGCCGTATCCCCGGAGACTTCGTGAACGAGTCCTGGTCACTGCCAGCACAGGTTCACTATGTCCCCGGGCCGTGATCTACGCCTGAGCGCGGTGGCGGCCCACCGCCTCGCCCATCTGCCGCACCATGCGCTTTAGCAGCGGCCGCGGCGTCGCGAAGTTGAGGCGCACGCTTCCGGTGCCCGCGTCGCCGCAGGCTCCGCCGTCGGTGGTGGCAACGCCCGCGTGCTCGAGGAAGAACTCGCCGGGCGCGACGTCGAGTCCGAGCTCCGTACAGTCGAGCCAGGCGAGGTAGGTGCCCTCGTTGGGGATGCATCGCACCTCCGGCAGCTCCTCGGCGAGCAGCTCGTGCAGGAGCCGCTGGTTCTCCGCGAGGTACTCGATGGTCTCAGCCAGCCAGTCCTCGCTCTCCTCGTAGGCGGCGATGTTGGCGAACACGCCGGGGGTGGCAGTGCCGTGCAGCTCGAACATGAAGGCATCGGCCCCCGCCAGGTCCTCGTCGTTCAGGATGAGCTGGGCGCACTTGTAGCCGGGCAGGTTCCACGCCTTCGACGCCGACATCGACGTGAGGCTGTGCCGCGCGGCCGCCTCGCTGACCATCGGGTACGGGACGTGCTGCGAACCCGGGAACACCAGGGGCGCGTGGATCTCGTCGTTGAACACCCGGGCGCCGCGGCGCTCGACGATCTCGCTCAGGGTGAGCATCTCGTCGCGGGTGTAGACCTTGCCGATCGGGTTGTGCGGGTTGCACAGCACGAACAGGTCGCCTTCGCGCAGCACCTCGTCGATGGCGTGGAAGTCGAGCTCCCAGCTCGTCGACGTGCGCTGCATCGGTACCTGCACGAGCTCGTGCCCGTGGGCCTGCGGCAGCATCATGAACGGCATGTACGCGGGCGTGGGCACGACGACCCGCCCCTCCGCCGCCATGTGGTGCTTCATCGTCAGCACCATGCCCGTGAGCACGTCCGGCGCCGCGAGCACGTTCGCCGGCTCGACCTCCCAGCCGTAGCGTCGTGCCACGAACTCCGACGTCGCACGCTGCAGCTCCGCGTTCCAGCCGGGCGCGAGGTAACCGGACTGCCCCAGGTCGATGGAGCGGTGCAGTGCGCGCTTGATCGGCTCGGCGAGCCCGAAGTCCATCTCGGCCACGAAGGCGCC
>JAAYZP010000152.1 GCA_012514785.1 Propionibacterium sp.
CAGGGTGTCGAAGCTCTGCAGCACCTTCGTGAGCGGTGCGACGTGCGTGTCCGGGTCTGCCACGGCGCCGGTGACCGGGCCGCCGATGATGTCGATGAACGCGAGCTCGGGCACCCGCTCGACCGCGACGGTCGGGTCGACACCGTCGGGGTCCTCCGTGCTCATGTCGATGTAGCGCACCGGTGTAGACGTCGTGGTGATCGTCATCTCGACGGTGACGCTCCCACCGCGCGGGGCCCGGAGCCGGCCGCCCAGGGTGGCCGGGGTGGCGCCGTCGGTGGCGACCTTGACGACGAAGCCCTCCAGGAGTCGGCCGTGGTCGGCCCAGACGCGTCCGGCCCGCAGCGCGTCCATGACGCCCTGGTAGATGCGCTCGGTGACCCCGGTGTGGATGCGGGTGAACTGGCCGGGCCAGAAGTCGGATCCACCCTGGGTCTGCATCAGCGGGTGCGGGTACTGCGGGTCCTCACCCTCCGCAGTGGCCGCCTCGACCTCGGCGCGGGTCTGCTCGGCCGCACGGAAGCGGTCGGCGTCGATGCGGCTGCGGATGAGGTCGCCGGAGATCACGGTGGAGCCGTCGACGTCGGTGACCATGAGCTCGCCGGCGATCTCACCAGTGTGGGTGTCGATCGGGTGCGGGCGACGCCCGTCCAGGAGGCGCATCTGTTCGGACTCGTTCGGCGCGTTGTTGAACTCGTCGGTGTCCGGGTAATCGCCGAGACGCCAGGTGTGCCAGGAGGTGAGGTGCGAGTCGGAGTTGGCGGTGATGTAGAACGGCCTGCCCTCGGCGAGCATCGAGTCCCAGAAGCCGCCGACCGTGGCCGTCATCCAGTCCCAGCCACCGTAGGTGCGCAGGGTCTCGACGGTGAAGTCGGGGAAGGTGTCGGGGCGGGGCTGGTTGCTGTATTCGCCGCGTTGGTCGCTGTCCCAGACGTTGCGGCCGTAGGCGTAGCCCTGGGCGCCGGGTGCGCCCTCCATGCCGATCATGATGTCTGGGTCGGCGTCATTCCACAGGCGGAACTCGTCCGGGGCGTCGATGCCGTAGCGCATCGGGTGGTTGGCGATGATGAGGGCGTCGTCGATCTCGCCCGCGCGCTTCTGGCGGCCGAGCCAGGCGATAGCCTCGGCCGCCTTCTGCTCCTGGAATGCCTCCTCGGGGGTGCCGTAGTCGGGCTTCTCCCAGCCGTTGAGCTTGCCGTCGTAGACGAGCTCGAAGGCACGCAGGATCTCGGCCTCGTTCTCGCCGGTGACGAAGACGGTGCAGTGCTCCGCGGCCGGGATGTACCACTCGATGCCCTGGAAGATGAGCAGGTCGGGGCGCGCTTCGCGTTCGGCCTTGATCTCCTCGAGCGAGTTGAACACGCCGGGGTCGGCGTGCTGGAAGTTGGAGTGCTCGGTGAACACGATCCAGTCGACGCCGAAGTGCTCGGCAGCGTCCAGCTGATCCTTGATCCGGTACTTCGCGTCGTGGCTGTACTGGGTGTGCACGTGGTGATCACCAACGAGCCACTGGAGCTCGTCGGGGTCGACGTCGTTGGTCGCGGCGGCAGCCTGGATCTGCGGGGCGAGGGTCACTCCGCCTACGGCCGATACCGCGGCAGCTGCCGCGCCGGCCTGCAGGATGCGTCGTCGGCTGAAACCGAGCTTCGCCAACTCGATGTCGCCGCGCCGACGGACGTCGGCCAGCTCCGCCGGGCTCAGCGGTGTCTCGTCATGGTCATGCATGGGGGATGCTCCTTCAGAAGGATTCGATAGCAAATGTCCGCCTCGGAATATAGGGAGCGGGCCTGGGCAGTCGGCTATCGTCCACCTGAACGGGAGATGAACATCTGGCGATCGCCGCCGGCTCCGGGGCCGGGCGAGCCCGGTTTGGCGGTTGTGAAATTCAACTGCTACAGTTCTTTGTCGCGCCCATAACGGGCGCATCACCTCGTCCGGGTGGCGGAATTGGTAGACGCGCTAGCTTGAGGTGCTAGTGGCCCTTATAGGCTGTGGAGGTTCAAGTCCTCTTCCGGACACAACGGGAAACCCCCAGTCAGATGGCAGAAATGCTGCCTGACTGGGGGTTTCGCTTTCCACTATCCTCGCCACTCTCCGCCAGGCCACGCCACTTTGTAGCATGTTCATCGCACGAAGATCGTAGACGACGGGGCACGCTGGGGCACGCCGCGACGAGGCTGGAGGCACACATGAGGGTAGGAGAGTCCGGAAACTCGCGAGGGCCGTCACCATGCCAGTTGCGTGGCACCTGACGGCGTCCACCAGGACTGCCCATAAGCCTTCAC
>JAAYZP010000153.1 GCA_012514785.1 Propionibacterium sp.
CGACCGGTGGGGGCGCAACATCATCGAGAAGGCGGAACGGAACCGTGCCCGCGACGAAGGCAGGGCCGTCCGCCGACTCGATGATGTGGATTTCCTCTTGGGCGTCAGCGACGACGCCCGCCAAGGGGCGCTGCGGTTCCGGTTGTCGGAGAGTGACGATTTTGTCGGGGAACCCGCACAAGTCCCACAACTCGTCTCACTACCGGAGCTGCTTCGCGCCAGCGATGATCTGGCGGCCGGCGACGATTCAGCCCGCGTCGTGAAGCAACTGCTCCACACCGGAACCACGGGGCTCGGTGGAGCGCGCCCGAAGGCCGCGGTGCGGCTCGAGGACGGGAGCCTGGCGATCGCGAAGTTCCCGCACAGCAGCGACCGCTGGGATGTGATGGCCTGGGAAGCTACAGCGCTCGACCTGCTCGAAGCATGCGGCATCGCCGTACCCCAACGTCGGCTCACGCGTGTGGGAAATCGAGGTGTTCTGGTGCTGCGCCGGTTCGACAGGAGCGACACAGGTGCGCGCATTGGCTATATCAGCGGGATGACCGCCACCGAAGCCGCCGATGGAGAACAAAGAGATTACGCCGACATCGCAGCCGCAATACGGGACATCTCCCGCTCGCCCAGGAAGGACCACCACGAACTCTTCGACCGGGTCAGTGCCGGGATCACGCTGGGCAACACCGACGATCACCTGCGCAACCACGGCTTCCTCTCGGACCGTGGTTTCTGGACGCTGAGCCCCGCTTTCGACGTGAACCCCAACCCGGACCTGAGCCGGAGCCGGTCGACGTCGATCGCGGGAGCCGACGCCTACCCGGAGGAAGCGGAGGGCCTGCTGTCCCTCGCGCAAGACTGCGGGCTGGACCTGGTCGACGCGTGCGAGCGGATGCTCCGGGTCGCAGACGTCATGGGCACGTGGCGGGACCTGGCACGCAGGAATAGCATCGGTGAGCGAGAGATCACGATGATGGCCGAATCGATCGAGCCGCGGCGGGAAGCGCTCATCGCCGCGGGCACAATGCGGCTGCAGGGCGGCTGAAGCCACTCGCCAGGCGCACAGCTTCAGGCGCCGGTGTCACAGCCGAGGCATCTCCGGACGGTAAGTAGGTGAGCCCTGTTCAGGAAGGACAGTGAGTCATGATCCAGGAGAAGCCAAAGATGAATCACTTAGAGTCTCGACTGCGTGCCATCGATCCGGCATCGGATCTCAAGGACCGTGAACAATCATTCGGTGAAATGGCCACCTTGATGGCCCGCGAGATCGTCAAGGATGCACCTCGACCCGTCACGATGCCAAGCGAGCCGCAGAAACGTCGTCACCGCGGCTTGATCATCGGCGTCGTTGCAGCAGTTGTTCTCGGTGTGCCCACGGCGGTCGCGGCCAATCAGCTTTGGCAGGCCCGCACCGGGACCTACGGCAACGTTGCCGCCTCAGAGGAAGACAGTTCCGAGTGGCTCGACCTGTGCGCAGTCGACTTCGGCGAATACATCACGCACCTGGCGCCCGACCTGGAGTTGCCGCCCACCACCACTTGGGCCGAGCTCTCGTCGGCCATCGCCCGCGAGGCCGCAAATGACACTTCCTGCTCGGAATTCGGTGCACGGGCGCAGTCCAGGTTTTTCGATCTCGCCCAGGGCGCCTGGCTGCACCACGCGATCGATCTATAGAACGACGGCGCGGAGTCTGCCGCAGAATCTGCGGCTTCGATGGTGTCGACTGCGCTCAGAGCACAGGATGAGCTCGGAACCCTGGGTGACGACGGGTGGCGCTTCCTGGACGAGGCTGCGCTCTCGGCGGACTGGCCGATCTTGGCTGATTGGGCCGAACGTGAGCTCGGGGAAGGCCGTGGCCGACGGCGAGCCACGCGCCGGATCGATTCGAGGCTTTGGCGCTGGAGCATTCGCCCCGCGTCCTGGCCTATCTGCGCCGACGCGTCGACCCGCCGGAGGAGGCGGCCGACCTCCTGCAATCCGTCCTCAGCATCACGTGGCGCAAACTGGAGGAGGTACCGAAAGCGCACGAGGCCGCGCTGTGCTGGATGCTGGTGGTGGCGCGGGGTGAGCTGAACAACCTTCGTCGCGCGCAAGCCCGTCGCTACAAAGTCACTGAGGCGATCGCGGACGCGCTGCGGGTTCCCACTCC
>JAAYZP010000154.1 GCA_012514785.1 Propionibacterium sp.
CGAACCGATGCGGCACTT
This sequence comes from Propionibacterium sp., assembly GCA_012514785.1. Taxonomy (GTDB): domain Bacteria; phylum Actinomycetota; class Actinomycetes; order Propionibacteriales; family Propionibacteriaceae; genus Arachnia. The sequence continues at coordinate 19 of JAAYZP010000154.1, forward strand.
CGCACAGTCGGACCCTGTCGGCTTCGTGGCCCAAGCCGACGACGGCTTGCTGATCGTCGACGAAGCCCAACGCGCGCCGGAGATCATCCTGCCGCTGAAGGCAAACGTCGACCGGGACCGACGACCCGGCAGGTTTCTGCTGACAGGCTCAGCCGATCTTTTCCGCGTCAAGGGGGTGGGCGATTCACTCGCGGGGCGTGCGGAGCGCGTAGACCTGTGGCCGCTGAGCCAGGGTGAGCTGGCTTCGCGAAGTGAACCGGAAGACTTCATCGCTGATCTCCTGCGCTTCGCCGGCGAGCCATGGCCGCGTGTGGGCGCACTGGATCCGCACTCCGTACTCGCAGGCGGATACCCGGAGGCCACCCAGCGGGATGGTCGGCGTCGGGAACGCTGGGTGCGTGCCTACGTCGAGGCACTCGCAGGCCACGATGCGCGCGAGTTGCGCGAGGGTGCGTTCGCCGACGAGTTGGGCAAGCTGGTAAGAATCCTGGGAGCGGGGGGAATGGGCGAGCTGGTGGTGGCGAAGCTCGCTCGCGACCTCGATGTCGCCCAGACGACGGCGTCGTCGTACCTGCGCACCCTGGCGTCCATGCACCTGCTGCACGAGCTGCCGGCATGGGGACGCGGCGCGCGTGGACGGGTCGTCCGTCGCCCCAAGGTCGGTCTGGTCGACACCGGACTCAGCGCTGGGCTGTCGAACCTCCGCACGGACAATCTTGCCCAGCCTGGGCGGCGCGAGCAGTACGGGGCACTGGTCGAGCAGTTCGTTGCGGCGGAATTGGCGAAGCAGCGGGGCTGGAGCAGCGAACAGTTCGACCTCCATCACTTCCGGGACCGGGACGGGCTGGAGGTGGACATCGTCGTAGAGTTGGCCGATGGCGCACTGGTCGCCATCGAGGTCAAGAGCGGACGGACCGTAACAGCGACTGCCTGGGCAAACTTGACCAAGTTCAAGGAGCGGTTCCCGGATCGTGCGGTCACCGGGGTAGTGCTCCACGGTGGCGACTTCGCGATGACGATGCACGGCTGGCTGCACGTGCTACCCATCCCGGCCCTCTGGGAGCGATAAGAGACCCGGATCTTGTACCGAAGTCGGTACAAGATCCGGGTCTCTTCGTCGTCGTGGGGTGGAATTGCTAACCAGCAGCGGGGAAGTGCTCGGCCAACCACGCGACGAGGCCCGCGCCGTCGACGTCGTGGCCGCCCTCGTGGAGCTGCAGCGTGACCCGGTCGCCGACCCCGAGCCGCACCCAGTGCTCCCGGGCCTTCCCGAACTCCTCGACGACCTGCGGCCACCAGGCGATCCGGTCGGCCCGCCCGTGCTGCACCATGAACGGCCGGGGGCAGATGAGGCTCGCGAGGTCGGCGTCGCCGAAGCCCAGCAGGTGGCCCTGCAGGAACGCGTGGTGCTCGTCGAAGTCGTAGAAGGTGCCGTAGCGCGTGTCCTGGACGACCATCTTGTTGGAGCGCTGGTTGAAGAAGCCCAGCGTGGCGGCCGCGGCGACCCGATCGTCCAGCGGCGCCCAGAACTGCGTGGCCAAACCACCCCAGCTCATGCCGGCCAACGCGTACGCGTCGACGTCCACCTCGGGCGCGAGCTCGGAAGCCGCTTCCAGCAGGATCTGGTAGCGCGAGAACTCGAGCCCTTCCATCGTCGTCCCCGCGAGCCTGGCGAGCGACTGCGCGCGGTTGCGCTGCGGGATGTGGATGAGGTTCATCGGCGCGAGGACGGCGTACCCCGCGTCGACGAGCTGCTGCCCGACGCCGTCGTACGCCGACGGATCGCCGAGCCCCATCACCCGCTCGGGCGTGGAACCCAGCCCGTGCTGGAACACGACGAGCCTCGTCG
>JAAYZP010000155.1 GCA_012514785.1 Propionibacterium sp.
CACTCGGTGCTCGTGCTGAGCGAGGGCCGGCTCCTGAACCTCGGCAACGCCACGGGGCACCCGTCGTTCGTGATGAGCAACTCGTTCACCAATCAGGTGCTCGCCCAGATCGAGCTGTTCACGAAGCCGGGGGAGTACCCGGTGGGCGTCTACACGCTGCCGAAGCACCTCGACGAGGAGGTGGCGCGCCTGCACCTCGCCGCGCTGGGCGTGGAGCTCACGACGCTGAGCGACGAGCAGGCCGCCTACATCGGCGTCCCCGTCGAGGGCCCGTACAAGCCGGACACGTACCGCTACTGATCGGCCCCGCTCCTGGCATCGAGCGTGTTAGGAGTAGGCCCAGCTACCGGATCCGGCAGCTGGGCTTACTCCTAAGCCGGATCCAGGCTAAGCAGTCAAGAAAATCAGCCCGCGCCTCTCGGCCACGGGCTGATCATGATCCTCACTTCTTCGGCTTCAGCGACTCCCAGATCTCCTTGCACTCCGGACAGACCGGGTACTTGTCCGGGTTGCGCGAAGGGATCCAGACCTTCCCGCAGAGCGCCACGACCGGGGTGCCGTTGACCATGGCCGCGGTGAGTTTGTCCTTCGCGACGTAGTGCGAGAAGCGATCCTGATCGCCGTCCTCGTAGCGTTCGGTGCGCTCGTCGAGGACCGTCTGTGAGCCCGGTGCCATTTCAGTCATGCGCTCCATCCTACGTCGCGTCGACCAACGCCGCCCCGTCCCGTGCGGGACTGGTCAGCGTCGCCATCGCCAGCAGCGCCAGCGCGGCGGCCGCGGCGAACGCGTAGAAGCCCCACGGGTGGGCGAGGTCGGCGGCGACGAGGGCGCCGGTCAGCGACGGGCCGACGATCGCGCCCAGGCGGCCGACGCCCGAGGCCATCCCCAGCGCGGTGCCGCGGCTGGCGATGGGGTAGGTCTGCGTCACCCAGGCGTAGACCAGCACCTGGGCGGAGAACACGAACGCGCCGGCGAGGAACAGCACCGCGTTCAGCGCCAGCGGCGACTCCATCCGCAGGGCGAGCAGCGCCAGCAGCACCGCGGAGGCGCCGAACCAGCCCAGCACGCCCCGTCGCAGGCCGAACCGCGGCGCGAACCAGCCGGCGACGAGCAGCCCGACGACGGCGCCCGCATTCATCATCAGCAGCATCACGAGCGAGCCGGCCAGCGGGTAGCCCGCCGCGCGCATGATCTGCGGCAGCCACGTGTTGAGGCCGTAGACGAGCAGCAGCCCCATGAAGCTCGTCACCCAGACCCCGACGGTGGCCCGCCCGAAGCCGTCCCGGAACAGGGCCCGTACGCTGCCGCGGGCGGCGGCGTCGCGGCCGGCGAGGTAGGCGCTCGACTCGGGTAGCCAGCGCCACAGGATCGGCAGCAGCGCCAGCCCGGCGGCGCCACCGATCAGGAACAGGTGCTGCCAGTCGTCGACGAGCCGCACCGCGAGCAGCGCCGAGATGACCGCGCCGACGTGGTAGCCCGTCATCGTCCACGTCGTCCACGACGCGGACCCCCGCAACTCCGCGACGTACGTCAACGCGCACGGCAGGACCGCGCCGAGGCCGACGCCGGCGAGCAGCCGGAGCACCGCGAACATCGCGATGCTGGTGCTGAAGGGCAGCGCGAGCGTGAGCACGCTGAAGATGGCGACGCAGCCGATGATCGTCCGTCGGCGGCCCACCCGGTCGGTGAGCGGCCCCACGCACGCGGCGCCGACGCCGACGCCGACGAGCGCCAGCGTGGCCACCGGGGTGATCGATTCGGGTGTGAACCCCAGGTGCGCGGTCTCCAGCAGGGTGGGGATGATGCTGGCGAACACCACGAGGTCGTACCCCTCCACCATGATGACGAGCCAGCAGGCGAGGAAGGGGATCAGGTGGGGCCGAGGGGTTCCGAACACCGCCCCAAGGTAGCGGCTCCGGGGCCGGGATCGGGGGCGGCTCAAGTGGTGAGCAGGTACACCGTGAGCCAGAGCACGAGGCCGCCCAGCGCGAGGGCGCTGCCGACGATCCACACCCAGAACCACGCCGAGTGCGTCTCCTTCGACTTCGCCGGCTGGTATTTGCCCTTGCCGAGATAGTTGTCGAGCACGCTGCCCGGGGTCTCGCTGCGCGGAGACAGGCTGGCGGGGGAGGCCATCGCGTACCCGTGCGACGTGATCGGCACCGTCGGGACCGAGGCCGACGTGTTCGCCAGCGCGGCGACGCGGGGGCGCGGCGTGTACTGGTCCCCGCCGGGCAGCCGCGACGCGAAATGGTCGAGCGCCTCCGCCAGGCCCGCGGCGGTCTGCGGGCGACGGTTCGGGTCCGGCGACAGCGCCGACGTGAAGAACTGGTCCAGCTCGTCGGGGGCGCCGATCTGCGCCGCGATGGGGACCGGGCCGATGGCCTGGTTGCGGTTCAGCAGGTCCGCGAGGGTCTTGATGGGAAACGGCGGGTGGCCCGTCAGCAGCGCGTAGGCGACGCACGCCATCGAGTACAGGTCGGAGCGCTGGTCGAGTTGGCTCGAGTTGGCCTGCTCGAGCGCCATGTAGGCGGGCGTGCCGGCGGTCATGGTGTCGCGGTACTCGTCCAGCAGCGACTTCGCCACACCCAGGTCGGCGAGCATCACCCGCACCCCGCCGGGCGTGTTGTTGAGCAGGATGTTGCCGGGGGTGACGTCGCGGTGCACGAGCTGGTTCTTGTGCAGCACCTCCAGCGCGCGCGTCGCCTCGGCGCAGAGCCTGAGCGCCAACCCCGGCGCCACGGGGCGCTTGCGCAGCTGCTCCAGCGATCCGCCGTTGGCAAGGTCCATCACGAAGTAGGGCTGGCCACGGTCGGTGGTGCCGATGTCGTAGACGCGCACCACGCGCTCGTCGGAGAGGCGGCG
>JAAYZP010000156.1 GCA_012514785.1 Propionibacterium sp.
AGGTCGAGGTACTCCCACTGCTGGTCGAAGAAGATGGAGCCGACGGCCCACTCCGGGCCGAAGGTGCTGACCGCGGTGCCGACGAACATGCCCCCGACGACGGCGGCCAGCGCGCCCAGCAGGCCGTAGGACAGCCAGTGCTGGCGCTTGGGTTCGCGCCCGGAGATGATCGGCGCCAGGAAGATCGCGATCGCGAGGAACGCGGCCGCCGTCCACAGCAGGGACAGCTGGACGTGCCACGTGCGGGCGAGGTTGAACGGCAAGAGCTGCGCCAGGTCGAGCCCGAAGAAGTCGCTGATGTGCGCCCGGTAGTGCTCGATCGCGGCGCCGAGGGTGGTCTGGATCAGGAACAGCAGGGAGACCACGAGGAAGAACCACGCCGTCGACTTCTGCGCCTTGGTGATGCCCACCTCGCCGGGCTGCTGGAACCGCAGCGACGGTGCCTCGCTGCCCTGCCAGCCGATCTTCTTGCTCCAGCGGCCGTAGATCGCGAACAGTGCACCCAGGCCGCCGAGGAGCGCGACGAGCGACATGCCCGACCAGACCAGGATGTCTGCCGTCGGGTAGTTGTCGACGCGCGGCTCCGGGGGCCAGTTGTTGGTGTAGGAGTAGTCGAGCCCCGGCCGCTCGGCGGCGCCGGCCCACGCCGTCCAGCCGAAGAAGGCCGTGAGTTCGTGGATCTCCTGCGGGTCGGTGATCTTCGACGGCAGGAGTCCGTACTCCGTGGTCTCGGTGCCGAAGAAGTCGGCGTAGTAGTCGCGGATCTCCTCGAATGCGGTGATCTGCTCGGCCGTGAAGACGAGGTCGCCGGTGCCGGGGTCGTAGCGGTTCGTGCGCATCATCTCGATCGTCGCCCCGGAGGGGTCCTGCGCGCCCTGGTTGGTCAGGGACTCGATCACGTGCTCGCTGGCGAGCCGGAGGTATTCGGCGGTGTAGTCGGGGCCGAGGTAGGCGCCGTGGCCGACGATGGAGCCGTACTGCTGGAGCCCCCGCCGGAGGAAGATCTGCTGTCCGGAGGTGATCTCCTCCTCCGTGAAGACCACCTCGCCGGCCTCGCTGACCACGCGCTGGGGCAGGGGCATGGAATCCGTGTACGTGCGGTACGCCAGGAAACCCATGACGAAGAAACCGAAGATCAGGACCAGGGCGACGCCCTGGATCCACCCCTTGGAAATGGCGAGCTCGGCGCGTTTCGGCTGCTGATCCGCGCTCTTGTCGATGAGGCTCACGTTCCACCACCTGCCTTTGTGGATGTCCGCCGGGCCGGCCGCCTGGCTTTACAAGGGGACATTAGTAAAAGAATGGACCAAAATTCAGGGATTACTCCAAATTCTTTAGAAGATGGTTTCGTATCGAAACTGGAATGTGGGCTGCGGGCTGCTTTTCGGCCCGCAGCTATTCGGTGGGCGGTGGCCCCGCGGCGGCGGATTCTGCGAGACTGGAACGCATGAATCTGCTGGGCCGGTCCTTCCTCAAGGAGCTCGACTTCACCCCCGACGAGTGGGGACAACTCCTCGACCTCTCCGCGAGGCTGAAGGCGGAGCGCGCCGAGGGGCGGGAGGTGCAGCGCCTCGTGGGCAAGCACGTCGCGCTGCTCTTCGAGAAGACCTCCACCCGCACCCGCTGCGCGTTCGAGGTGGCCGTAGGGGAGCAGGGTGGACGCACCACATACCTGGACCCGTCCGGCTCGCAGATCGGCCACAAGGAGTCCGCGGCGGACACCGCACGGGTGCTCGGCCGGTGGTACGCGGGCATCGAGTTCCGTGGCTCGGCGCAGGCCGACGTCGAGGCCCTCGCGGCGCACGCCGGGGTGCCCGTCTACAACGGGCTCACCGACGACTGGCACCCCACCCAGATGCTCGCCGACCAGCTCACGATGCTGGAGCACGCCGGCAAGCCGCTGGCGGAGGTGGCATTCGCCTTCGTCGGTGACGCGCGCAACAACGTCGGCAACTCCCTGCTCATCTCCGGCGCCATGATGGGCATGGACGTGCGCATGGTCGCCCCGGTATCGCTGCAGAACGCCGACGACGTCGTCGCGAAGGCCCGCGACATCGCGGCCGCCACGGGGGCGAGGATCACCATCACCGACGACGTCGCCTCCGGCGTGCGGGGGGTCGACTTCGTGTACACCGACGTGTGGGTCTCGCTGGGGGAGCCGGCGGCGATGTGGGAGGAGCGGATCGAGCTGCTGCTGCCGTACCAGGTCAACGCCGACCTGCTGGCCGCCACGGGCAACCCGGACGTGAAGTTCATGCACTGCCTGCCGGCGTTCCACGACCTGGCGACGAGCGTGGGCCGGGACATCCACGAGCGGTTCGGCCTCGACGGCGTCGAGGTCACCGACGAGGTGTTCGAGTCGGACGCCAGCATCGTCTTCGACCAGGCGGAGAACCGCATGCACACCATCAAGGCGGTGCTCGTCGCGACCTTGGCGGGTGCGTGATGGCCGCGCGCTTCCTCGTGCTCAATCCGTGCCAGGACGCGTGCGGCACGCTGGAGACCGACGAGCGCGTCGAGGGGGCACCGGTCTACCGCTGCCCGGGCTGCGACACGACGTGGATCGAGCTGAACGAGCGCACCGAGCCCCCGCCGGACAAATAAAGATCAGGGTTGTCAACCGTGGATGGTTGACAACCCTGATCTGTGGTTGGTCTGGGCTACCTAGACGCCCGTGGACGGCACGCCCGGGCGCTTGCCCGGCTTGCCGTTGTCGTCATCGTCGTCGCCGTCGTCGCTGCTGTCAGCGGCGGTGACGGTCAGCGGGACGAGCACCTCGGTGCCCGACTCCTGCACGACGAAGCGAAGCGACTGCGCGCCGGTCTCGACGTTCGCGCCGGCGGGGATCGCGACGCTGATCGTCGCGACGCCGTCGGCCACGGCGCCGGTGCCCACCTGGACGTCGCCCAGGAAGGCGGTGACCGAGGTGTTGGCGAGCTGCGGGGAGACCTTGTCGCCCTCGTTCAGGAACATGTCCAGCGTGGAGGGGTTGGGGTCATCCTCGACGACCTCACCGAGGGTGAAGGAGCCGGCGGTGCCACCGATCTGCAGCTCGGAGACCTGCTCGGTCACCGACACGCCGCGCTTGGTGTAGTCGGGCGAGAGGTCGTCCTGCTCACCGATCCAGTCGACCCAGGCGGTCAGGTCGACGAGGCCGGCGTCGGCGGAGTTCACGCCGTCGGCGAAGGTGCGGAAGTTGTCGCCGCCGGAGATCAGGAACGAGCCCGAGCCGAAGGTGTATAGCTTCTCGCGGTCGATCGGCGCATTGTTGATGTAGATGCCGGTAATGCGGTCACCCTCGTCGCGGTTGGCGTCGTAGGTGTAGGACACGTTGTCCGAGAAGCCGAGCGCCAGGTACGGACGCGAGGGGACGTTGCCTTCGGCGTCGCGCTGCCACTGGGCCTCGAGGACGTCCTTGAA
>JAAYZP010000157.1 GCA_012514785.1 Propionibacterium sp.
CGGGCTGAGCGGGAAGACCGACGACGGGCTCCCGGCCCGCGCTCCCGGCACGCCGGGCCCCACCGTCGTCGATGTGGACACGAAGGTCGCGTGAAGCAGATCGTCGCGTAGGTGACGCTTGATGCGAAAGCACCTCCCCATGCTGCCCTGGGCACTGGCAAGTTGTGCGGAGATGCTGCCGCGTAAGTCTCCCCGGCCCGCCCTGCGACGGCCGTACCTCCAGGCAGGGAGGCATTCGCTGGTTGAGCTCGCCCGCGACGAAGGAGCTGGCGATGGTCGAAACCATCTTCAGCGGTCGCTGAAATCTGGTCCCTGCCCGGGTCCGGGGTGGTTTCGACCTTCCCGGAGCTCCTTCGTCGCGCCGGGAGCTCAACCATCTAATAGCTATGCCCGGTGAATCACTGGTTGGAGACGGGCCCAGATCCCCGTGGCGTCTTGGGACTGTGCGAGTTGTTCCGGGATGCGGCGGAGTACGTCTCACCTGCCCGTTGCACCACGGCTTCAGCGACGGGGCACGTGCACCCTGTGCCGTGATGTTGCGGCGTAGGTCTCCACTGCTTCGCGGCAAGGGCCACTTTCCCATCCCACGATAGGCCTCGGCCCCCGGATGGCTATGCGGCGACGTCGCAGTACACGCGGCACCTGCCTGCAACCCCAGAGCGCAGCTAGTCGCGTAGGTATTCGTCGGGGATCGGGACCACCTGGTCGCGCTCCCAGCCGGTGTTCCAGCCGCCGAGGTCGAGCACCCAGTCAAGCAGGTGGGCCGTCAGCCCCCAGATGAAGCTGTCCGGCAGGGTGAACGCGGGCCCGCGGAACCCGCGCGGGTGCTCGCAGGTGACCCGCACGTCGCGCGCTGTGAGCCTCGAGAGTGGGTACTGGTGCACCGATGCCGTCTCCGCGATATCCACCGCGCTGAGCTCGCCCCCTGGCCAGGTGCCGAGCACGGTGGTCACGTCGTAGTTCGACACGGGCACCCACAGGGGCGGCAGTTTGCCCATCACCGAGACGGCGTCCGGTTCGACGCCGACCTCCTCCTCCGCCTCGCGCAACGCTGCCCGCACGGGGCCGCCGTCGACGTCGTCGATCCGGCCTCCCGGCAGCGCCATCTGCCCCGCGTGGCTGCGCAGGGTGGAAGCCCGTCGGATGAACACGATCTCCGGATCGGGGGTCTCGGAGAACAGCATCAACACGGCCGCGCCCCGCTTGCCGCGGGGGCTGCGGTCGAAATCCATGAGCGGCCGGGGCGGGGGGTCCGCGATGGCCCGCTGCAGGTCCTCGAACGTCACAGGTGCTCCTCGATCAGTTGGACGAGCTGCTCGGTCGACTCGAAGGGGCCCGGATGCCGGTACTGGATGACGCCGTCGGCGTCGACGAGGACCGTCATGGGCAGTCCGGGTACGCCGAGCGATGTTTGCAGCGTCTTGTCCATGTCCTCAATGTGTGGGTAGGTCCATTCTACGAGGCCGGCGAATTCGATGGCCCAGTCGGTTTTCGGGTCGTTGTAGTTGATGCCGATGACGTCGACGTCGTCGCGGTCCTGGTGGATCTCCCGCAGGAACGGCGCCTCCTCGCGGCAGGGCCCGCACCACTGCGCCCAAAGGTTGACCACCATCGGGCGGCGCGGGAGACCGGCGAGGTTGACGGACTCGTCGGTGCCGAGGCACGGCAGCGCGGTCTGCGGGAGCCCGCCGTCGACGGCGGCGACGTCGGCGTCGGTCGAGGGACAGTCGGGCAGCCCGAACTCCTCGCGCAGTTCCTGGAGCGTCTGCTGCGTCACCGGGGCGGGCTCGGGCATCGGCGTCGGTTCGCTGGGCGGCGGGGCGCTCGTCGAACACCCGGCCAGGACGAGCGCGACGGCGGCGAGCAGGAGTTTCTTCATCCCCGCGGCTCCCTGATCAGCGACGCC
>JAAYZP010000158.1 GCA_012514785.1 Propionibacterium sp.
ATCGAGATCACGAACACGCACAGCGACAAGGTCCCCGATCACTACATCCGCAAGCAGACGCTGGCGAATGCGGAGCGCTACATCACTTCGGAGCTTAAGGAGTACGAGTCGCTCGTGCTCAACGCCGACGAGCGACGCCTGGAGATCGAGCAGCAGTTGTTCCGCGAGGTCTGTATGCAGATCGCGGCGCAGGCCAACCACCTGCTCGAGTTGGCGGAGGGGCTGGCGGAATTGGACGTGACCGGCGCCTTGGCCGAGACGGCCTTGATGCGGCGCTATGTGCGGCCGGAGGTGGACGAGGGGCCGGCTATCGAGATTGTGGCGGGCCGCCATCCGGTTGTCGAGTTGACGTTGACGGATGAACCGTTCGTGCCCAACGACACCCGGCTGACGCCGGAGGGCTGCATTCATCTCTTGACCGGCCCCAACATGGCGGGCAAGAGCACCTTTTTGCGGCAGGTGGCGCTGATCACGCTGATGGCGCAGATGGGGTCGTTCGTGCCGGCGGCAGCGGCGCGGATCGGCGTGGTGGACCGGATCTTCACGCGGGTGGGGGCGTCCGACAACCTGGTGCGCGGCGAGAGCACGTTCATGGTGGAGATGATCGAGACGGCGGCGATCCTGAACACGGCGACGGCGCGCAGCCTGATCGTGTTGGACGAGATCGGGCGCGGCACGAGCACGTTCGACGGGATCAGCATCGCGTGGTCGGTGGCGGAGCATATCCACGACCACGTGCGGGCGAAGACGTTGTTCGCGACGCATTACCACGAACTGACCGAGCTGGCGTCGAAGCTGGAGGGGGCGCGGAACGTGTCGGTGGCGGTGCGCGAGTGGGGCGGGAAGGTCGTGTTCCTGTACCGGATCGTGGACGGGGGGGCGGACCACAGTTACGGGATCCAGGTGGCGCGGTTGGCGGGGCTGCCGCCGGAGGTGCTGGATCGGGCGCGGCACATACTGGAGTCGCTCGAGTCCGGCGCGCCGTCGTTGTCGGGTCTGCCGGAGCAGCTCTATCTGTTCGGTCCGGCGTCGACCGGCGCTGCGCCGGCGGCTCCGGAGCCGAGTCGCGTGGAACAGGAGCTGGAGGCGGTGAATACGGACGACTTGAGTCCGCGCGAGGCGCAGGAGCTGTTGCACCACCTGAAACGGCTGTTGGGCGGAGCGGATCGCGCGTAGCAGCGCGGGGGCGACTGAGCGGGGTCAGACCATCATGCGACGGATCCGGGCGGCGGCTTTTTCGAACGCGCGCGCGGAGGGGCCGGCACTTTCTCCCTTGACGGCGACGAAATCGATGCGGATCGAGCGGGGGCGTGCGGCGCGCCACGTTTCGGCGTCGTAGGCGCCGAGGAGGGTGAGGCCGGCGGCGGCGAAGGCTTCCTCGACGTCCTCGCGGGTATACATGCGTTCACGGAAGGTGTATACGGGGCCGCTGTTGATGCGGACGTCGGTCTCGCTGATGCGGTCGGCGCGGGAGTAGCGGCTGCTCCATCGGGTGGAGAAGCCGGCGTTGCGCTCGACCCATTCCTGGTCGGCGAAGTGGTCGAGGACCATGCGCTCGGTCACGATGTCGCAGTAGAGCAGGCCGCCTTCGTCGAGCGTGGCGGCGAGTTCGGCGACCGCCCGGCGCATCTCGCCAAGGTCCAGCACGAAGTTCAGGCTGTCGAACAGACAGGTCGTGAGGTTGAAACAGGGTTTCCAGGGGAGTCGGCGCAGGTCGGCGCGGACCACGGGGACGATGGGCTCGTTGGCGCGGACCTGGGCAAGCATGGACGCGGAGAGGTCGATGCCGACGCTGTCCCACCCGGCGCGTCGCAAGGCGCGGAGG
>JAAYZP010000017.1 GCA_012514785.1 Propionibacterium sp.
ATCGACGCGTTCCACGAGTCGCACATGGACCTCGTCTCGGTGAACCCCGAGTTCAACCTCTACAACACCGAGTGGCCCATCTGGACCAACCAGGAGCAGGCGCCCGGCGCGAAGTTCACCATCCGCGGGCGCGCCGAGGATTCCATCGTCAACGCCGGCTGCATCATCTCCGGCGGTGAGGTGGACCGCACGGTGCTGAGCCCGCACGTCCACATCGACAAGTGGGCGCAGGTCTCGGATTCGGTGCTGATGAACAAGGCCCGCGTCGGCAAGAACGCCGTCGTGCGCAACGCCATCCTCGACAAGAACGTCGTCGTACCCGACGGCGTGCAGATCGGCGTCGACCACGAGCACGACCGCGCGCGTGGCTTCCACGTCTCTGAGGGCGGCGTCGTCGTCGTCGGGAAGGACCAGGAGATCCCGAAGGACTGACCCCTCGACGGTGTCCCGGGATCAACTCCCGAACATGGCGGTGCCCCGGCCGATCGGCCGGGGCACCGCTGCGTTTCGTCCGCGCCCGGGTGGTGGGTTCAGTGCTTGACGGCCACCAGCAGACCGTTGCCGACGGGCAGCAGCGCTTGCGAGTAGACCTCGGCCTGGGTGATGGCCTCCAGCGCCTCGCGGATGATGATTGTCTCGTCGCCCTCGTGCTGCTGGTCCGGGACCTGGTTGAACCAGAGCGCGTCGTGCACGATCAGCATGCCGCCGGTGCGCAGCAGCCGGGCGGCCCCGGCCACGTACTCGACGTACTCGAGCTCGTCGCCGTTGATGAACACGATGTCGTACGCGGCGTCGCGCAACTTCGGCACCACGTCGATGGGCGAGCCGGCGATGAGCCGGAACCTCGACGTCGGGAATCCGGCGTCGAGGAAGAGCTGCCTCGCGCCCAGCTGGTAGTCGGCCTCCGCATCGATGCTCGTCAGCACGCCGTCGCGGCCCATCGCCTGGAGGAACGTCATGCCCGACGCGCCGTGTTGCGTGCCGATCTCGACGACGGCGCTGGCGCCGGCGGCCCGCGTCAGCGTGGTGAGCGCCGCGATGACGCCCGCGCTGATCGGCACTTGCCCGGAGACGATCGCTTCGTCGCGCGCGGCGCGCACGTCGTCGGAAACGGGCACATAGTCTTCGGTGTATGCCCAGGTGGCCTCGGTGGGCGCGATGGGCTGCGTCGGGTTACTCACAATCCCAAGCCTAGTCCGATGCGGGCACGAGACGGCCGATAGCTACTAGAATGACCGGGAACACGCGACCGGACCGAACCTGGAGGGCCTACATGACCGAGCAGCTCGAACCACTTTTCGGGCGCGTGTTGACCGCCATGGTCACCCCCTTCACCGACGACGACCGCCTCTCGCTCGACGACGCCGTCCGCTTGGCGGAGCACCTGGTCGACGACCTCGGCAACGACGGCCTCATCATCAACGGCACCACCGGCGAGTCGCCCACCACCAGCGACGAGGAGAAGTCCGAACTGCTGCGCGTCGTCGTCGACGCCGTCGGTGACCGGGCGAGCATCGTCGCGGGGGTCGGCACGTTCTCCACGCAGCACTCGGTGCGGCTCGCGGAACAGGCCGCCGACGCCGGGGCCGACGGCCTCCTCGTCGTCACGCCCTACTACTCGCGGCCGCCGGAGGCCGAGCTCGAGCGGCACTTCCTCGCGGTCGCCGACGCCACCGAGCTGCCGTCGATGCTCTACGACATCCCGCACCGCTCCGGCATCCCCATTCCCGAGTCGATGCTGATCCGGCTGGGCCAGCACCCCCGGATCCGCGCCGTCAAGGACGCGAAGGGCGCCGTGGCCTCCAGCTCCGTCGTGATGGCCAACACCACCCTGCAGTACTACGCCGGCGACGACGCCATGCTGCTGCCGCTGCTGGGAGTCGGCGGGGTCGGTGTGGTGGGCACCTCCACGCACTTCACCGCCCGCATCGTCCGCCAGATCGTCGACGCCTTCTTCGGCGGGGACCCCGGGCGCGCCATCGAGCTCAACAAGTTCGCGCTGCCCGTGTTCACCGGCGTGTTCGCCACCCAGGGCTGCATGATGGTGAAGGCGGCGCTGAACGCCCGCGGCATTCGTGTCGGCGGCTGCCGGGCCCCGATGGGCGCCGTCGACGACGCGCTCCTGGCCCCGTTCCTGGCCGCCCTCGACGTCTACGACGCGTTCGAGCACTGAGAGCTCGCCGGGGAACAAATCGACGCCCAAGTGCGTTGTTATGGATAGGCACAGGCTGTTCACAGGTTGGTCTGTTGCAATAGGAGTTATGGAGAAGCAGATGGCGGACGCGGCAACCCACGAGCAGTGGGTCGCGCCTACCTGGCAGGAGCTCGTACGCGACTATTCCGACCAGGTGTACCGTCTCGCCCTGCGGCTCACGGGCAACCCGCACGACGCCGAGGACCTCACGCAGGACGTGTTTGTCCGCGTCTTCAAGTCCATCCACACCTTCAAGCCCGGCACGCTGTCGGGCTGGCTGCACCGCATCACCACCAACCTGTTCCTCGATCAGGTCCGCCGCAAGCAGCGCATCCGCATGGACGCGCTGTCCACCGCGCCGGACCACGTCTGGGGTCATTCCACCGCGCCCGAGGATCTGCATGCCGATGCGCATCTCGATCCGGATGTGGCGGACGCCCTGGCCGCGCTCAGCCCCGAGTATCGCGTCGCCGTCGTGCTGTGCGACATCGAGGGCCTGAGCTACGAAGAGATCGCCCAGGTGTTGGACGTCAAACTCGGTACGGTTCGCAGTCGAATCGCGCGCGGCCGGAGCCAGCTGCGCAAGGCGCTGAAGCATCGCGCCCCCGCCGAGGGACGTTCGCGTTTCCTCGGGGTCACATGACGTGACGGGCTGCGCCAAGTACAGGGAAGACCTCTCGGGCTTCGTCGACGAGATCCTGCCGGAGCGTCGATGGGGCGAAGTGGCCTACCATCTGGCCGGCTGCCGCGGATGCCGCGACGAGGTCGTCGAGATCCGTGACGTCCGCTCCGCGCTCTCCACCTGCACGCCGCACGACCTCTCCGCGCCCTCCTCGCTCGCCAATCGCCTGGAGGCGATCGCCGGCGACGCCGCCGAACAACCCCTCTACATCCGCTCCGACGGCCCCGGCAAGCTCCCGACCAAGCGCGACCGCCTGCGCCGCCGCCTGGCGCAGAGCTCCGCGGCGGTCCTCGTCGTGACGCTGTCCGTCGCCGTGCTGGCCATCGTCCTCGCGCCCGACGCCCGGCTCATCGTCGACCCCGTCGGCGACGCGCGCGAGCAGTTCGCCATGCAGACCACCGCCATCAGCGTCCAGGAGGCCGTGGGTGCCGTGCTGCTCGCCCAGGGCCGCGGCGCCGCGCTCGGGGCGCCGGTGGACGCCGACCCCTACGCCGTACCGACGGGGACCTCGCTGCCCATCTCGAGCGCCGCCATCGACAGCATCCTCGACCAGTCCTACAACGCCGACGCCACGCTCACGGGTGTGCAGCGGGTCTGGGTCACCAACAACGACGGCGGGTACATCAGCAGCGATGTCCTCATCAGCCGCGTGCCCGGCGAGGGCGCCAACCTCGTCGTGCTCGACCGCGAGGGCAACCGCTTCCTGTCGAGTTTCATGCCCGAGATGCCCACCAACGAGATCTCGGTGCCCGACGACTGGACGTTCTTCACGTTCCCCGCGCTGGCCAGGGTCACCGACCGGGACGCGGTCATCGTCGAAGCCCGCTCCGAGGGGCGCGCGGTCGCGCGCTGGTGGTTCGACGTCGACACCGGCATCACGCTGCGCTCCGAGCGCTACGACACATCCGGGACGCCCACGATCATGGTGGGTTACGAACAGCTGACGATCGGGGATGCGCAGCTGCCCTCCGAGCGCACGCAGCTCGTCTCGCTCACCACCGCCACCTCCGGCCAGACGCGCGGCTGGTGCGTAGGCATCACGCGGTGCCCGTACGAGGTCGCCGACCTCCCGCTGGTGGCCTATGCGTCGTCGACGGCGCGCGGTGAGGAGAGCATGAGCCTCGTCTACTCCGACGGCGTGCAGTCCCTGACGGTCAGCTGGGCGGCGGGGCGGCTCGCCGACGGCGAACGGATCGTCGCGCAGGCCGCCGCGGGGCTGCCGACGGTGAGCGCCTGGCAGGCGGGGCGCGGCGTTGTGTCCATCGCCACCAACGCCACGCCGGAGATGCTGCTCGAAGCCCGCGCGGAGCTCCCGGGGGAGTCGCCGCACGACGAGGGAATCTGGACGCGTCTGGCCAGCGGGATGGGGCGTCTCACGGGTTTGCGCTGAGACGGTAGCATTCGATGCGTGTTTGGCATTGACGCGGTTGAGCTGGTCCTGATCGTTGTCGTCGCTATTTTGTTGTTCGGCCCGGACAAGATGCCGGAGTACTCGCGCAAGGCCGCGCGGATCTTCGTCTACCTGAAGAACATCGCCAACAACACGCAGAGCACGCTGCGCGACCAGCTCGGCCCCGAGTACTCGGATCTGGAGCTGAAGGACCTCAACCCCAAGGCGTTCATCGCGAAGCACCTCAGCCAGGAGGTCGCGGCGATCGAGGAGGCCAAGCGGGAGATCGAGGAGATGAAGGCCACGCTCACCGACGCCACGAAGGAGGTCGAGGGCGAGGTCAGCGACGCGCAGACGGACGCGAAGACCCTCATGAAGACGAAGTCGGGGAGGCCCGGCAAGGACGAGCAGCAGGCGGACGGGGAGCCGGGGGTCTACGTGGCCGCGCCGTTCGACGTCGACGCCACCTAGGGCGCTGCGAGGGCCCGAAACTTCACAACGCGCCACTCGTTCGCCCCAACCCGGTTGGAAAACCGTTGCTGGACGAACGAGTGGCGCGTTGTGCAGTCGGTCAGGCCATGAGGTTGAGGCGCTGACCCACGAGCGTGGGCTTGCGGGCGGCGATGGCCTCCGCGAGCTCGGTGATGGCCTTGGCGGCCGGGTGGTCCGGCTCGGAGTCGACGATGGGGGTGCCGCGGTCGCCGCCGGCGAGGAGCGCCTCGTCGAACGGCACCTGCACCAACTGCTCCACCTCGTAGCCGACGCGCTCCGTCAGCGCCTCGGCGACGAGCACGCCGCCGCCGGCGCCGAACAGCTCGATCCGGTGCGGCTCCTCGCAGTGCGGGCAGCGCGTCTCCAGCCAGGACATGTTCTCCACGACGCCGACGATGCGCTGGTCCATCATGTGCGCCATCGAGCCGGCGCGCTCCGAGATCTCGGAGGCGGCCTGCTGCGGCGTCGTCACGACGAGCACCTCGGAGCCGGGGATCTTCTGCCCGAGCGACATGGCGACGTCGCCGGTGCCGGGCGGCAGGTCCAGCAGGAGGTAGTCGAGGTCGCCCCAGAAGACGTCGCTCAGCAGCTGGGTGAGCGCGCGGTCCAGGATGGGCCCACGCCACGCGACCACCTGGTCGCGGCTCTGCTTCAGCATGCCCATCGAGATCACCTTCACGCCGTCCAGCGCGGGCACGGGCATGATCATGTCCTCGACGACGGTGGGGCGCGCGTCGCCCAGGCCCAGGAGGTCGGGCACCGAATGGCCGTAGATGTCGGCGTCGAGGATGCCGACGGTGCGCCCCATCTTGGCCAGCGCGACGGCGAGGTTGACCGTCATGGACGACTTGCCGACGCCGCCCTTGCCGGAGGCGATGCCGATCACCTTGGTGAGGTTGCCGGGCTGCGCGAAGGGGATGACCTTCTCGGGCTTACCGCCGCGCAACATCTCGCGCATGGCCTGGCGTTGCTCGTCGGTCATGACGCCGAGCTCGACGGTGACGGCGCTCACGCCGTCGACCTTGCTGACGGCGTCCTCGACGAGTTGGTTGATCTCGGCGCGCATGGGGCAACCGGAGATGGTCAGGAGGACGCGGACGTGGACCGCGCCGTCGTCCGCGGCCCGGATCTCATCGACCATGCCGAGGTCGGTGATCGGGCGGCGGATCTCGGGGTCTTCGACCCCGTGCAATGCTTCACGGACGAGGGGGATCAAGGGGTGTTCGCTCACTCCGCCATCCTCCAGTTTTTCCCATATCTTCAAGTTAATTGTGCCGGTTGAGCGCATCGCCGAGCAGGACGAAGCTGCCGGCGACGACGGCGGGCAACCAGACCTCGCCGAGGGCCGCCAGCACCACCACCAGCGGAACGACGACGATCGTCGCGGTGAAGCGCTCCCGGTAGCCCAGGCGACGGCGCGATCCCGGCGCGAGCCAGAAGCGCCACATCGCTGCGTAGAGCAGCACGAACACGGGCGCGGTGACCGCGCCCAGCCACCATCCGCCGCTGATCACCCACAGCGACCAGGCGCCCAGGCCCACGAGGCCCAGGTGGCCCACCAACGAGACGACGGCGAACCAGCGCACCTGCGCCACGGGCTCGTGGTCGATCCGGTCAACTCCGCTCATGCAGCTTCTCCAACCGTTCGGTCATCTCGCGCAGCTCGCCGCGCAGTTCGGAGCGCACGAAGTCGCGCGTGGCGAGCTCGCCCAGGTGCATGCGGATCGAGGCGATCTCGCGCGCCAGGAAATCCATGTCGGCCCGCGACTGCTCCGCCACGCGGCGGTCCTCGTCCATGGTGATCTTGTCACGCACCTCCTGCCGGTTCTGCGCCAGCAGGATCAGCGGCGCGGAGTAGGAAGCCTGCGTCGAGAAGAACAGGTTCAGCAGGATGAACGGGTACGGGTCCCACTTCAGCCCGAAGAGCCCGATGAGGTTGATCGCCACCCACACGATGACGAAGATCGTCATGTAGACGAGGAACTTCGCGGTGCCCATGAACCGGGCGAACGCCTCCGCGAAGACGCCGAAGGTCTCGGAATCCACCTGGACCTTCGGGAGCCAGCGACGGCGCCGCCCCGGCTGGGATAGGTCGTTGTCAGGCATGGCTCACCACCTCGTCCGGGTCCGGCTGGTCGATCTGGTCCATCTGGTCGCCGCGCCAGTCGTCGGGCAGCATGTGGTCGAGCACGTCGTCGACGGTCACCGCGCCGACCAGCTGGCGCGCGTCGTTGACCACGGGCGCGGCGACGAGGTTGTACGTCGCGAGGAACCGGCTCACCTTGGCCAGCGGGTCGTCGGGGTGGAGCGGCTGGAGGTTCTCGTCCATCATCGTCGCGACGAGCAGCGTCGGGGCCGCGCGCAGCAGCTGCTGGATGTGTACCGCGCCGAGGTAGCGCCCGGTGGGGGCGCCCAGCGGGGGCCGCACGACGAAGCACATCGACGCCAGCGCCGGCGTCAGCTCCTCGCGGCGGGCGTAGGCGAGCGCCTGGGCGACCGTGGCGTCGGTGTCCAGGATGATCGGCTCCGGTGTCATCATGCCCCCGGCCGTGTATTCGCCGTAGACGAGCAGCCGGCGGACGTCGGTGGCGTCGTCGGGCTCCATGTGTTGCAGGAGGTCCTCGGCGACGGCGTGGGGGAGGTCGCGGATGAGGTCGGCCGCGTCGTCGGGGTCCATCTCGCCCAGCACGTCGGCGGCCCGCTCCGTCTCCAGTGCCGAGATCACCTCCACCTGCTCCTCCTCCGGCAGCTCCTCGATCGCCTCGGCGAGCAGCTCGTCGTCGATGGCGTCGAGTACCTCGCCGAGCTTCTCGGGGTCCATGTCGTGGAGTTCCTTGGCGACGTCGGCCGGGTTCATGTCGGCGAACTCGGCCACGAAGTGCGCGGCGGTGCGCTCCGTCGTGGCGTGCAGGAACGGCATCTCCTTCCAGCTGACCACCTGCATCTCGCTGCGGCCGCCCAGCCCGAATCGTCCGAGGCGGGTGCTCTGGCGCAGGGCGACGTTGTCGAGTTCCCACTCGTGGTGGCGCACCTCGCGCATCGATACGTCGGTGATCCTGGCGATGCCGCCGCCGCGTTCGAGCGGCCGGTCGAAGAGGTCGGCGGCGACGAGCAGCTCGCCGTCGCGGCGCTGGAACCGGCGGGTGTCGATGGTGCCCTTGATGGAGACCTGGTTGGCCGTGATGTGGTGGACGCGCAGCATCGGCACGAAGATGCGCTGCTTGGCGAAGAGCTCGACGACGAGCCCCTTCACCCGGGGCGCGCGGCCGTCGGCGCGGGCGAAGCAGATGATGTCCTTGATGCGGCCCACCTGGGAGTCGGACGCGTCGACGAGCGGCAGTCCCGTCACTCGGGAGATGAAGACTTCGGCCATGGGCTCAAATGTAGCGCCACGGGTAACCTTGGAGGAGGACAAGGAGGACAGGTGCGAATCAAGGACAGGTTCAAGCTGAACTTTCCCCAGACCCTGGGGGAGTTCAAGGCGTACGAGGATGCGCAGAAGGCTGTCGACTACCTTGCCGCCAACGAGTTCCCCGTCGAGAACGTGATGATCGTCGGCACGGGTGTGAAGCTGGTCGAGCGTGTCGTGGGGCGGCGCACGTGGCCGCGGGTGCTGCGCCAGGGCGCCATCTCCGGCATCGGCACGGGCCTGCTGGTGGGGCTGATGATGATGCTGCTGTTCGGCGCGGACAACCCCGGGCTGATGCTCGTGATGGGTCTCGTCATCGGCGTGGTGATGGGCGTGCTGATGGCGGGGCTCACCAACTCGCTGGCGAAGGGCAAACGCGACTTCGACTCGATCCGCGACACCGTCGCCACCGACTTCGAGGTGCTGGTGGAGCACAAGGTGGCCGCGCGGGCGCACGAGCTGCTGGCCAAGATGCCCGGCTACCACGCGGGCATGTTCTCGTGACGGAGGCCAAGTGGGACGCGCGCTACGGCGGCCAGGCCTATGCCTACGGTGAGGCTCCCAACGGCTTCCTGCGCGAGCAGGCCAAACTGCTGCGTCCGAACTCCCGCGTACTGTGCGTGGGCGACGGCGAGGGCCGAAACGGTGTGTACCTCGCGTCGCTGGGCCACGACGTCGTGAGCCTGGACGCGTCCGGGGTGGGCCTGGGGAAGGCGCGTGCCCTGGCCGAGCGCCGGGGCGTCGAGATCGAGACGTGGCACGTCGACCTGGAGCACTACCTCGGGCTCGGCGACCCGGAGCAGCCCTGGGATGCCGTGGTGCACATCTTCTGCCACCTGCCGCCGAGGCTGCGCCGCGACGTCGCGCTGGGGTTCACGGCGCAGACCCGGTCCGGCGGCCGGCTGTTGTACGAGGCGTACACCCCGGCGCAGCTGCTGCTCGGCACCGGCGGGCCGAAGGAGCTGGACCAGCTGGTCACCCGGAGGGACGTCGTCGAGGACTGGGGTGAGGGCTGGGAGGTCGACGTGCGGATCGTCGAGCGCCGCATCGACGAAGGCGCCCACCACCGCGGGCTGGCCTCCGTCGTGCAGGCGGTGGGGCAGCGCCGCTGACTCAGGCGAGCGAGACGAGGTCGCAGACGAAGACGAGCGTCTCGCCGCCCTTGATCACGCCGCCGGCACCGCGCGCGCCGTAGCCCAGGTGCGGCGGGATGGTGATGCGACGTCGGCCGCCCACCTTCATGCCGATCAGGCCCTGGTCCCAGCCCTGGATGACCTGGCCGGCGCCCAGGATGAAGTCGAGCGGGGCGCCGCGCTCGTAGGAGGAGTCGAACTGCTGCTTGGTGCTCCAGGCGACGCCGACGTAGTGCACGTGCGCGACGTCACCCGCCGTCGCCTCTTCGCCGTCACCGACGGCGAGGTCTTCGACGACGAGTTCTTCGGGGGCTGCGGTGTCCGGGATGTCCACGGTTGGTTTGTCCATGCGCGCCAGCCTACTCGCTGCCCGGTGGAGGAACCCACCGAGAATCGGGCCGGGTCGGGTGCGTCACCCGATGGGGTCAGTGGTCGGCGTCGTTTGCCTGCGTCCGTAGGTTCGCCTCCGCCAATCCACTTCGCCTCTCATATAAGCCAGGCGAACTGGATTAGCGGAGGCGAACCCGCCGAACCCGGCGACCTACTCGCTCACCCGCACGATCCCGTGCGCCCCGCGCTCGGCGTCGATCATGATGTGGTTCACCACCGGATAGTGGCCGGCCTCGGGGAACGTCAGCTCGACGAAACCACCCTGGGCGGTGAGCAGCGGCAGCACCTGGGCGCCGCCGTCGCTGGCACCGTCGGGCGCGACCCCGCGGTTGAGCGTGTAGCCACCCTCGTTCCAGCTCGTGTCGAACTGGCCGCCGACGATGTGGAAACTCGTCGCCCGGTTCGGCCCCGCCGCGAGCACCCAGAAGCGGGCGCGCTCACCGACGCCCACCTCGAACGGGTGCAGGTCGTACTGGTTGGCGATGCCGTTGAACACGACGCGGTCCGGGGTCTCCGCGACGACCTTGGCGGCGTCGAGCTCGAGCGCCTCCTCGGGGGAGTGCGCCGCGTTCTGGAGGAACACCTCCGACTGCACGAGCACGTAGCTGTGGTCCACCTCGTGTAGGCCGTCGGGTTCGATGACGACGGCGCCGTGCATGCCCGCGGCGATGTGCGAGCTCATGGGCGCGGTGGAGCAGTGGTACATCCAGATGCCGGCACGCTCGGCCGTGAACCGGTACACGAGCTCCTCGCCGGGCTGGATCGTGCGCATCGGCTGGTCCGGCGCGAGGGCGCCGGCGTGGAAGTCGATCGAGTGGCCGATGGTGCCGTCGTTGACGAGCGTGATCTCGAACACGTCGCCCACGCGGCCGTGCAGCGTCGGGCCCACCGACTCGCCGTTGAACGTCCAGCGCGTCTGCCACAACCCCGGCGCCACCTCGAGCGGCACCTCGGTCACGACGATGCGGTGCCGTCGCACGGTCTCGTCCGTCAGCGGCGGCAGGACGGGGTCGACGTAGTCGGTCAGCTCGGCGTCGGGCACGGCGGGAATCAGGTCGGGCGCAGCGGCACCGTGGTGGCCGGGCTCGGCGGCCGCCCCGCCGACGGCGACGATGTCCAACGTCATCCCCATCTGCCGATGGCCGGCCACGGAGCAGTAGGCCTCGACGTCGTCGCCGATGATGCCGGCGTCGAGTTCGAACGAGTCACCGGGGGAGAGGCGCGGGGAGCGGACGTCGCCGACGACCAGGTCGTGCACGTCGTCGCCGGTGTTGACGAAGTCGATGATCAGCTGGTCACCCGCGGGCACCTCGACCCGGTTCGGCACGTAGAACATGCCCTCGACGGTGATCTCGACGCGGGTGGTGTTGCCGGTGGCGGCGACGGCGGCCGTCGACGAGCCGCCTGCGGTGGCGATGCCGACGGCGCCCGGGTCGAGCGCGACCCCGCCCGTCACCGCGAGCATGACCGCGGCCAGGCCGGCGATAAGCCCGCCGCCCGTCCAGGCCTTCTGCTCGGCCGGCGGTTCCGGCTTCTCGCCCTCGCGCACGAGCCGCAGCGCCTTCGCCGAGCGGATCGAGCCGATCACCAGCAGCGGCAGGAACGTCGCCATCGCGACCGCCCCCACCGACGTGACGAACACCTTCACCCAGCTGGGCGTGGGTAGCAGCCACAGGATGATCGCGAGGTTCGGCACCACGAGGCGGAACGTCGTCCACTTGTGCAGCGCCGACTGCCCCGCGCGCACCACCGACGGCCCGCCGCCCATCACGGACGGCACCAGGTAGGTGAGCGCCCCGATGAGCAGCTGCGCGCCGAAGCCGGCGGCGAAGACGCCACCGATCGTCGGCAGGACGAGCGAGACGTCCGACCAGGTCTCCGCGACGGCGAGCTCCCAGCCCAGCCACACCAGGCCGACGGCGGCCCAGATGATCGCCAACCCCACCGAGGCGGGCGCGAACTCGCGGATGCCTTTCAGCTTCACGGGCGCCCAGAGCGCGCGCCCCCACCAGACCAGCCCGGCGACGTAGACGACCAGCCCGCCCAGCGCGGCCCACGTCGAGCCCGCCAGCGCACCGGCGGTCAGCCCCGCGATGCCGACGAGGAGCAGCGGCAGTGCTTGCTTGGCCAGCAGCTCGGCCCGGTCGTCCATGCGGGCGCGCACGATCGTCGGCCAGAACGTCACGAGCGTGCCGGTGACGGTGAGCCCGATCCAGCCGAGGAGGTTGATCGACATGTGCGCGATCAGGAAGCGCCCGTGCCAGGGGTCGGCGAAGCCGAAGGCCAGCGTCGCGCCGAAGCCGGTGCCGATCGGCATG